>JAVHXX010000065.1 GCA_031119595.1 Patulibacter sp.
CGGTCACGGCGACGCCCAGCTCGGCGCACCGCGCCTGCATCTGCGCAGCGTCGTCGGCGGCGCCGGCCCGCAGGCCGTGGTCGACGTGGAGGACGCGCACGCCCTCCGCGCCCCGAAGCCGCACCGCCGCGTCGAGCAGGGTGTGCGAGTCACGTCCGGCCGAGCACATGAGGAGCACCGGCCCGGGCCCGACCACGGCGTCACCGAGCAGTCCGGCCCCGTGGATCGCATCGAGGACGGCCGCCGCCGACCGCGGCGCGCCGGCAGCGGGCACGGCGGCCTACCAGTCCGGTTCGGTACGGCGGACGACGAACAGTTCCTCGGGCTGCTCGAAGCCCTTGAGCCGCACGCTGCCGATCGACTGCAGCTCGAAGGTCCGCAGGTGGGCGGCGTCGCGCAGCGTGCCCGTGACGATCACCTCGCCGCCGGCGCCGCGGGTGACGATGCGGGCGGCGCGGTTGATCTCACGGCCGTAGTAATCGCCGTCGCGGAAGATCGCCGGCCCGGAATGCACGCCGATGCGCGGGAGCGGACGCTCGTCGCGGTCCTGCTGGAACTGGACCGCCCAGGCCAACAGGGCGCCGGGATCGGAGCCGACGACCATGACCTCGTCGCCGATGGTCTTGATGATCCGGCAGTCCTCGGGGAGCGACCGCTCGACCTGCTCGAAGAACCGCTCGACCACGCTGACGGCCTCGAGGTCGCCCTCCTCCTCGGTGAGGCGGGTGAAGCCCGCGAGGTCGGCGAAGGCGATCGCGACGTGGATCTCGCCGCGGCGGGCGTCGGCGGCACCCTCCTGCTCGAGGTGGCCGACGACGTCCTGCTCGACGAAGTACTGGAGGTAGCGCTGGTGGAGCAGATCGAGGATCGGCGAGGCGACCGGGAGAAGGTCCGAGGCGAGGCCGTCGAGGGCCTTCGCGATCTTGAGGTTGGGAACGCCGTCGCGCAGGAGCGGCTCGTGCACGTAGAGATGCACGAGGCGCACCTCGGCGTCGGCGATCTGTGCGAGCGCCTGGCCATACACGCGCGCGATCTGGAGCGACGCGACGAGCGGGAGCCCCGAGTTCAGGACCCGGGCGCCGTGGCGCAGCAAGGCCATCTCGGTCTCGTTGAGCGTGGACAGCCCCGACGGCAGCCCGAACGCGGCATGGAACCGCCGGAGCAGCTCGACCTCGAGGCCGAGCTCGCGGGCGGCCTCACGGAACGTGTACGTGCGGTGCGGGACGCCGGCCGGCTGCCCGGCCTGTTCGATGTAGCCGATCGCGAGCGTGCCGCGCTCGACACCCTCTCGGAGCTGCTCCATCGAATAGCCGCGGTTGCGGAGCCCGAGCAGCATCCGCACGTGGGAGACCTCCCGCTCGGTCCACGGACCGCCGTCCCTCGGGATCAGGCCGTCGGCGTCCCAGCGGCGCAGCGTCGAGACGGCGATCCCGGCCCGACGCGCGACCTCGGCAGAGGTCAGCGCACTCATGCACTCCGATCGGACTGCAGCGTCTCGAGGCGTTTCTCGATCGCCTCCAGCCGGCTCAGCACCTGATCGAGCTCCGTCGACGACGTATCGGCTGCCTGGTCGGAGAGGCGGTCCTCGAGGCGGTCGAGGCCGTCTTCGATCGACTCCAGACGTAGCGCGACCGAGCGGACGCGCCGGGTGAGCCGGTCGATGACCGCCGCCGACGGGAGGTTGAGCGCGCCAAGCGTGAACTCCTGCACCTCGACGGCGCGCTCGCGCGCCTGCAGCGCCCGGGTGGTCGCGGCCTTCACGGCATCGCTCCCGATCACCCCGGCGGCAATGCGTTCCACGGGGGAACGATCCCGTTGCCGCGGCTGATGATCCTGGCTGCTGGACATGCTGCGAAGAGTACCCGGCGCAGGTTCGGGCTCAACGTTCCGGGTCAAGGTGCCGATCGAAGAAGGCATGCCGACGTCGTTCACGGGCTTCCCGAACTCGCAGGAGCGGGTGCAACGCACCTCCGAAGCGATTGATACTGTGCGCCACGTCCGGAACGCCTCCCTCCGTCCGAACCTGCTCGCTTCGTGAAGTCCACACATCTCGGTCCGCTCATCGCGCTCTCCGCACTGGCCGTCGCCCCGAGCGTCGCCTTCGCGCAGGAGCCTGCCTCCACGCCTGGGACGTCGATCGCCACCACGGCGGAACCGGCGCCCTCGCTGACCTCTCCGGCGACCGACGCCACGCCCGTCCAGAGCACGCCGCAGGCCTCGAGCGAGGCCAGCACCCCGTCGTCGTCGACCCCGGCCTCCACGCCGTCGGCGTCGACCCCCGCGGACACCACCCCGCAGTCGTCCGACCCGAACATCGCCGACGTCACCGGCGCGGTGAAGGGTGAGAGCAAGCGTCGCGCCGCCCGCCGCAAGGCCCAGGCCGACCAGGCCGAGCGCACCGACGACCCCACCCCGAGCACGCAGGCCACCGATCCCACGCTGATCGACCCGTCCCTGCTCAACGTGACGTCGGTCCCGAACTTCTTCATCCAGGACTTCGACATCCCGCCGTTCCTGCTGCCGATCTACCAGGCAGCCGGGTCCGAGTACGGGATCCGTTGGGAGGTCCTCGCGGGCATCAACAAGGTCGAGACCGACTACGGCCGCAACCTCAACGTCTCGAGCGCCGGCGCGCTGGGCTGGATGCAGTTCATGCCGTCCACCTGGGAGCAGTACGGCGTCGACGCCGACGGCAACGGCGTCAAGGACCCCTTCAACCCCGCGGACGCGATCTTCGCGGCGGCCCGCTACCTCAAGGCGGCCGGCGGCGACACGAACCTCCAGCAGGGCATCTTCGCCTACAACCACGCCTCCTGGTACGTCGACGAGGTCCTCGCGAACGCCCGCGCCGTCGCAGCGATCCCGGATTCGCTGATCAACAGCCTCACCGGCCTCACGCAGGGCATCTTCCCCGTCGCCGGCGACACCGACAAGATCGACTACGCCGGCAAGACCAAGGACACCGGCGACAAGGTCACCGCCGACGAGAACGCCGCCGACACCGTCACCGGTGACGACAAGCGCAACTCGATCGAGGTCACCGCGCCCGAGGACTCGAAGGTCGTCGCCACCCAGGACGGCGTCATCGAGAAGGTCGGCGAGAGCGAGAAGCTCGGCAAGTACGTCCGCCTCCGCGACTCGTACGGCAACCGCTACACCTACGCGCACCTCGGGGAGATCCAGGACAAGGTCCCGGTCCCGAAGCCCGTCAAGGACGACAAGGACGCCACGGACGAGTCCGAGAGCGCCTCCGATCCGGTCACGGGCACCACGCCCGCCGACGCGGCCCCCACGACCCCGGCCACGGTCGGCGGCGACCAGTCGCTCGATCCGACCGACCCGGCCCCGACGACCGCCGCGACCGACGACTCGCTCGACCCCGCCGCCGGCACCTCGCCGAGGACGCCGGCCCAGACCACGCCGGTCACCACGAGCCCGCAGGCTGCCGCGCTGTCGACGACGCCCACCGTCCCGACGCCGAGCAGCACCTCGCGTGACCGCCTCGCCCGCTCCGGCGAGACGAGCACCCCCGAGGTCACGAGCAAGAACCTCGCGGAGAAGCCCCGTCGCATCCGCTACGCCGCGCGCGACCAGGTCAGCGCCCCGAACGCGAAGGCCGAGCCGGCCAGCGCCGAGGGTTCGCGCCTCTACGCCCACCCCTCGCGTCCGGCGGCCTACGCCGCGGGCGGCGCCGAGCAGCTCAACCCCACGATCGACGCCCCGGCCACCGAGGCGCCCGTCGGAGAGCTGTCGAAGTACTTCTCGATCGACTACGGCCTCAAGGCCAGCGACGTCAACCTGAAGAAGCTCAAGGCAGGCCAGGCGGTCATCGCCGGCACGGTGCTCGGCAAGACGCAGATCTCCACCGACGGCTCCAAGGCGTCCAAGGTCACCTTCCAGATCCGTCCGGCCGGCAAGGCCGCGCCCCGGATCGACCCGTCGCCGATCCTCGACGGGTGGCGCCTCTCCGACAAGACCAGCTTCTTCGAGGAGCAGGCCAAGCGTCAGATCGCGACCGGTCAGGATCCTGCCCAGCCGACGGTCGGCCAGATCCTCCTGATGGGCAAGCAGGAGCTGCAGCAGCGGGTCCTCGCCGACAAGCGCATCACCATCTACCCCGGTGGCCAGCGCGACATCGAGTCCGGTCAGATCGACCAGCGCGTCCTCGCGCTGCTCGAGGTCATGGCCACGAAGGACATGACCCCGGTCGTCACGGCCCTGAAGTCGGGCCACGGCGAGCTGACCTCCTCCGGCAACGTCTCCGAGCACTCGTACGGTTCCGCCGTCGACATCGGCTCGGTCTACGGCACCGTGATCAGCCCGTCGACGCAGGGCCCGGGCTCCGTCACCGACAAGGCCGTCCGCGAGATCCTGAAGCTCCAGGGCAACATGAAGCCGCACCAGATCATCACCCTGATGAAGTACGTCGGCTACGACAACACCCTCTCGCTGCCCGACCACTACAACCACATCCACGTGGGCTACGCCCCCGAGGACGGTTCCGGCAAGGATCTCCAGCAGCTCCTCAAGCCCGGCCAGTGGGACGACCTCGTGAAGCGCCTCGGCTCGATCAAGGTCCCGAGCGTGTCGAGCACCCCGAGCCAGTACTCGGTCACCTCGACCACGCCGACCAAGTAGGCCCCGGCCACACCAGTTGCACGCGGAGGGCGCGGACCACACGGTCCGCGCCCTCCGTCGTTTCCGGGGCTCAGCCGAGGGCGGCGAGCACGCCGGCGAGTTCGTCCACCACGTCGCCGTCGAGTTTGGCCGTCGCCACGTCGTCGTAGGGCGTCGGACCCTGGGTCACGAGGACGACATCTCCCCCACGCCGCAGGACGAGCTGCGGGAGCCCGGCGACCGGATGGACCTCGAGCGAGCTGCCGATGGCGATGATCAGGTCCGCGCGCTCGCACAGGTCGAAGGCGCGCTCCACGGCGTCCGCGGGCAGCATCTCCCCGAACAGGACGACGTCGGGCTTGTACGGCTCGCCGCAGGCGCAGCGCGGCACGCCGTCCGGCGCGGCCTCGATCGCGGCCGTGAGCGGCCCGTAGGCGATGGTCGCGCCGCAGGAGAGGCATCGGCCGCGATCGATCGAGCCGTGCATCTCGATCACGTCGGCCGCCCCGCCCTTGCGATGGAGGCGGTCGATGTTCTGGGTGATCACGGGGCCGATGAGGCCGCGCCGCTGGAGCTCGGCGACCGCGCGGTGGGCGTCGTTCGGCTCTGCGGGACCGAGCACGTGGAACCGGTGCGCGTAGAAGGACCAGAAGTTCTCGGGGTCGCGTTCCCAGACGTCGATGTGCGCGACCTGCATCGGATCGACGTTCGCCCACAGGCCCGTGGCGGGCGTGCGGAAGTCGGGGATGCCCGACGGCACGGAGATCCCCGCGCCCGTGAGGACCACTGCGAACTCCGATGCACGCAGGAGATCTGCCACGGTGCGTTGCTGGATCGACGGCGCGGAAGGGTGTTGGACATCACTCATGACACGCCCGACGGTACCCGCCGTTCACGAAACACCGCGAATCTGCGGCATAATGCACAAGTCGTCCAGCCAGCCCCGTTCTGCTGGTTTCCGACTCATTGTCACGGCGTCCCTGCCGATCCTCAGACTGATGGCTTCCCCGCACATCCGTCCGGTCGTTCCCCCAAGCGACTCGGCCGACCCCAACACCGCTCCCGAACATGGGAGTGTCGGCGTCGTGGAAGGGCAGTCGACGATCCTCGGCCGTCGCGACGTCGCGATCGTCCCGTGGGTCACCATCGCGATGTGCGCCGTGGCGGTCGCGTTCAGCACGGCCCTCAGGCCGGCCGGGAGCGTGTCGCACACCCTCGTGATCGGCGGTGCCCTCGCGTACGCGGCCTTCGCCGGCGGCCTGTCGCTCCTCCAGGACCTCCCGACGATGGTGCGGCTCCGCCGCTCCCTCCCCATCTACCTCTTCGGCAGCACGATGCTCGTCGGGCTGCTGGCGCTCGTCGCCGCGCTCGACCAAGGCGTCTCGACCGTCTTCTTCGCCCCGATCGTGCAGGTCGCGATGTACCTCGGGCTCGTGCTCCCGCGGCGCTGGTCGCGCGGCACGATCGTCCTGCTGCTCCTCACCGTCGGCGCGGTCCACGCGATCAACCCGGCGGGCTCCGACCGCGACCTCATGACGATGACCGGCCTGGTCGTCGCGGGCTGGCTCGTCGGCGTGCTCTGCCACTCGACGCACGGCAGCGCCGCCCGCATCGCCCTCCTGCTCTCGCGCAGCGACGTCCTCACCGCCACCCTCAACCGCCGCGGCTTCTTCGAGCAGTTCGATGCCGAGATCGCCGCCTCGCGCGTGACCGGTGAGCCGATCGCACTCCTGATCGTCGACCTCGACAGCTTCAAGGCCGTCAACGACGACCTGGGACACGCCGCGGGGGACGAGCTCCTCTCGTGGGTCGGGCACGCCATCCCCACCGTCCTGCCGGAGCGCGCGTCCATGGGCCGCCTCGGTGGTGACGAGTTCGGCGTGATCCTGCCCGGCCTCCGGCGGACCGCCGCGGACGCGGTCGCCGCGACCATCGCCGAGGTGCTCGCGTCCCGGATCGGCGTGTCGATCGGCGTCGCCACCTCCGAGGATCCCGAGACCACCGCCGACGACTACCTACGCGTCGCCGACGCCGCCCTCTACGCGTGCAAGGACGACCCCGACGCACGCGTGCATTCGCTCGTGGCCGGCAGCACACGCCGCACCGCCGCCGAGGCGAAGCGCCACCACCAGAGCCGCCCGCCGGCCCTCACCTACGCGCAGCGGCGCGCCGCCGGCGGCCCGCCGGACCGCCCCGCCTCCGGCATCCACTTCGGCTGGCTGCTGCGCGGTGGATTCTGGGTCGTCGCCGTCAGCGGCGCCGTCGTCGTGGCGAGCTTCGCCATCGGCGGCACCACGAACGCCTGGGGCCGCGCGATCCTGTGGGTAGGCATCCCGTGGGTCCTGGCCAACCTCGTCCTCGGCTGGTTCACCTTCGGTACGGCCGAGGAGCTCCGGAGCCGGCTCCTGCTCACGCGCTTCAGCTCGACCATGCTCGTCGGCCTCGGCATCAGCATCGCGATGCTCGCCGACGGCGGCATCACGACCCCGATCGTCGCGGGCCTCTACCTCAAGGTCCTCTTCGACGCGACCGTCCTCTCCAAGCGCGACGCCCTCGAGACCGCCGGCCTCACCGTCGCCTGGTGGGTGTTCGCGGCGCTGCTCAGTCCGACCGACCAGCTGTGGGCGGTGCCCTACCAACTGACCCTGTTCGCCGTCTCGTTCGGCCTCGGCATCGTCGGCCGCCGTGCCTTCACCGACGCCACCTCCGCCCGGCTGCGTCTCGCCCACACCGATCCGCTCACGGGCCTTCGCAACCGCCCCGGCTTCGAACAGGGCGCCGAGCGTGCGTTCGGCATCGCCCTCGAGGAGGGGCGACCGTTCGCGATCGTCGCCTTCGACCTCGACGACTTCAAGGCCGTCAACGACACCCACGGCCACGCCGCCGGCGACGAGCTCCTGCAGCAGGTCGCGGCGATCACGAAGGAGACGCTCCCGTCGGCGTACAGCATCGGTCGGCTCGGCGGCGACGAGTTCATCGCGGCCGTCCCGGCCGGCTCCATCGAGGAGGCCGGTGCGCTGGCCACGGCGCTCACGGCACGGCTCCGCACGATCGTCGGCGCCTCCGTCGGCTGCGCAGTCCACCCTGCCGACGGCCTGGATCTCGAGGGGCTCATGCGCTCCGCCGACCACCGCTCCTACTCGGCCAAACCCGGTCGTACCCGGCACAGTCCGCTCACCGTCGCCGCCGACGAGACGGGGTCCGGCACCGCCGCAGCCTAGGGCCGGGCCCTCGACATCATGAGTGCCCCTCAGTTCTCGCCGCGGGCTTAAGCTCCACGGCGTGACGCACCCGTCCTCCGCGCGTGGCGGAGACCCGCACCCCGCCGGCATCGGCGACGCACCCGGTCGCCGCTCCGACGACGCCCTCACCCCCGAGACCATCCTCGGGCGCCGCGACGTCGCGCTTGCCCCGTGGGCCACGGCCGCCCTCGTGGCCCTGGCGTACGCGATCTCCGAGGTGCTCCGTGGCGATTCGGGCAGCGGTTCGCTGGCGGTCCGGGTCGCCGGGGCGCTCGCGGTGGCCGTGGTCTGCGCCGTGGCCGCGCTCACGGTCGACGTGAAGACCCTCCGACCGCTGCGCACGAGCATGGCGGTCTACCTGCTCGGTGCGGGTGGGCTCATCGCGGCGCTCGCGGCCGTCGCCGCCGCCACCGACGGCCTCCGGTCGGTCGTGTTCAGCGGCATCGCCCTCATCGCGCTCTATCTCGGCCTCGTGCTCAGTGCGCCGTGGTCGGCCGGGCTCACCGCCACGATGCTCGCCGCCGCGGGCGCCGTCGAGGTGATCCGACCCGGGGCGTCGCTGCTCGAAGCCCTCAGCGTCTTCAGCCTCACCGCGGCGGGCTGGATCGTCGGACTGCTGTCGAGGGCGGGGCAGCGGCGCGTCGAGCGGATCGCCAAGCGCCTCACGCGCTGCGACGTCCTCACCGCCACGCTCAACCGGCGCGGCCTCATCGAGGAGCTCGAGGCGCAGACGCTCCGCGCCCGCAACGCCCGTGAGCCGATCGCCCTCATGATCTTCGACCTCGACGGCTTCAAGGCCGTGAACACCCAACGCGGGAACGCCGCCGGCGACGAGCTCCTCGCCTGGATCGGCGGGCTGCTCGGCGCCCTCCTCCCTGCTCGGGCCTCCGCCGGGCGGCTCGGCAGCGACGAGTTCGCGGTGTCGCTCGTCGGCGTCGACCGGCGTGCCGCCGCGGCGCTCGGCGAGGAGGTCCGCGTCGCCATCGGCGAGCGCCATCCCGTGTCCGTCGGCATCGCCACGAGCGAGAACGCCCTCGTCAACCCGATCGACCTCGTGCGCGTCGCGGATGCGGCGATGCGCGTCGCGAAGCAGGACCCCGACATCCACCTGCATTCCCTCGTCGTCGGTGGCTTCCGGAACGTGGTCGAGGGCGCGGGCCGCCCGGTCGAGATCCCGCCGGTCGCGATCACCTACGACCGCCTGCGCGCGATCGGGGGCCGGCCGCGGCGCCCGAACCCGAACGCCGCCGCCGGCTGGCTCATCCGGGGTGGGTTCATCATCATCGGGCTCTCGGGCATCGTCGTCGTCGGCATCGAGATCGCCGACGGGACGAGCGGGGTCTACGCCGACCTCGTGCGGTGGCTCGCCGCGCCGTGGGTCCTCGCGAACCTCGTCGGCGCGTGGCTCCAGCCGGCGCGGGTCCCGGCGACCGGCGTGCGCCTGCGGGTGATCTTCGCGGTGTCGCTCTTCCTCACCGGCATCGGGGTCTGTGGGGCGGCGCTGTCGACCGGTGCCGGCATCGCGGCACCGATGATGATCGGCCTGGCGCTCAAGGTCGCGTTCGACGCCGCCGTGGGCACCCGGCGCCAGGCGCGGCTCACCCTCGCCATCACGATCGCGTTCTACGCCCTGTGCGCAGCCCTCAGTCACCCCGAGGCCCTGTGGGCCGCACCGCTCGGCCTGGCCCAGCTCGTGTCGGCCCACCTCCTCGGATCGCTCAGTCGCCGAGCCCTCGATGCCACCACGGCGCAGTGGGTCGACCTCTCCCGTGCAGACGTCCTCACGGGGCTCGGCAACCGCATCGGCTTCGACGAGGACACCACCGATGCCCTCGAGGTCGCCCGCGTCGACAACCGCCGCATGGCGATCCTCGCTGTCGACCTCATCGGCTTCAAGCAGGTCAACGAGACCCAGGGTCCGATCCTCGGGGACGCCCTCCTCCAGCGCGTCGCCGACGTCCTGCGAGCCGTCCTCTCCGACTCGCCCGCCCTCGGACGCCTCGGCGGCGACGAGTTCGTCGCAGCGGTACCGGTTGCCTCGCTCGAGGAGGCAGACCAGCTTTCCGGGCTCGTGGAGCGGGCGATCAGCGGCGTGATCCAGGCCGCTGCGGGGTGTGCCGTCTTCCCGGACGACGGCACCGACGTCGAGACGCTCGTGCGGACCGCGGACCTGCGGTGCCGGGCGGCGAAGGCCGCCCGCCTCGCCGTCGACGGCACCTGAGCGCCGGACGGCCCGGGCGCGGCCGCCGCCGCGGTGGGGTGCGTCAGCCGGGGAAAACGATCGTGCGCGTCCCGTCGACGAGCACGTGGTCGTGGAGGTGGGCGCGCACCGCGCGTGCCAGCGCGACCCGCTCGACGTCGCGGCCGACCCGCTGGAGCTCGTCGGCGGTCGACCGGTGGTCGACGCGGAGCACGTCCTGCTCGATGATCGGACCGTCGTCGAGCACCTCGGTCACGTAGTGGGCGGTCGCGCCGATCAGCTTCACGCCCCGCTCACGCGCCCGCTGGTAGGGCTGCGCACCGGCGAACGCCGGCAGGAAGGAGTGGTGGATGTTGATGATCGGCACCGCGAGCTTGTCGATGAGGTCGCCCGAGAGGATCTGCATGTAGCGAGCGAGCACCACGAGATCGACCCGGCCTCCGATCAGGTCGACGAGCGCCGCCTCGGCCTCCGGCTTCTTGCCCTTCTCGACCGGGATCACGTGGAACGGCAGCCCGAACGCCTCGACATCGGCGCGGAAGACATCGTGGTTGGAGACGACGCAGGCGACGTCCATCGGCAGTTCCCCGCGGCGCCAGCGCCAGAGGAGGTCGAAGAGGCAGTGGTCCTCGCGGGACACCATCAGCGCCACACGCTGGACCTCGCCGGCGCGGCGCAGCCGCCACCACATCTCGAAACGCTCACCCACCGACGACGCGAACACGGCCTCCAGCTCGGCTGGGTCGCCACCGCCGACGAAGCTCACGCGCATGAAGAACCGACCGCCCGTGGGGTCGGTGGAGTACTGGTCGAGGGTGATGATGTTGGCCCCGCGGGCCGTGAGGAACCCGGTGACCGCAGCGACGATGCCGGTCCGGTCGTCGCAGGAGATCAGAAGGCGCGCAGCGTCGTCCACGTTGCCACCCTCGCGCACGCCAGCCGCCCGCGCAAGCGCTGCAGACGACGGTCCACCGGGCCCGTCCGAGCCATGTCGGCGTGGCGTCCGCGAACGATCGGTGGCGGAACTCCGGACCGCCGGTATTCCGTCGGCACGTTCGTTTCGCGCGATGTATTTCGTCCGCGGCCGACCGAGAACACGCGATGCACCGCGGCCGATGTCGATCGATCGGTGCTGTTCCGGGTCATCAGGTGCACCGGTTTCCCTCCCCGCCGACCGCCGTCGCACCGCAGAACGGGCTCGTTCGGCGCGGGTTTACTTGGCCCCGCCGGACGGCAACCCCGCCGCCGGAGAACCGACACCGGGTGCTTCCGCCATGCCTGAATCCGTCAACCTGACCATCGACCAGAACTCGGCCGTCGAGCGTGCGCTCCGGCAACACGACCAGGAGGTGGCGGCTGCAGGACTCGCCGCCGGCACGTTCTGCGCCGAGCAGGACCAGGACACCACCGGTGTGCACGTGCTGTCGTTCGGGGCGCCGGGTGGCCGCTGGACCCGTGGCAACCTCAAGGTCTCGATCGACACGACCGGCTGTTCCTTCTCCGGAGCCACCGCAACGTTGCCCAGCGCCGATGCGGCGATCCGCGCGGCGTTCGCGCAGTGGCAGGCGGCGGTGCCCTTCTTCAGCTTCAGCTTCGTCGCGGTCGGCAGTGGCGAGGACATCCGCGTGCGGTTCGGCGGCACCGGCCTCAACCCGGCCTTCACCGGCGCGGGTGGCGTGCTGGCGAGCGGCGGCTACCCCGGGACGGGCAGCCAGGGGAGCCTGAGCTGCGACTCGAGCGAGTCCTGGACCGCGGATCTCCTGCTGCGGGTCTGCACCCACGAGATCGGTCACCTGATCGGGCTGTCGCACTCGAACGTCCCGAACGGCACCATGTACCCGTTCCAGTCGGGCAGCTCGGCGATCGACCGGGACGCCCGCGACGGTGCCAACGCCATCTACGGCTGGCGGCCGCAGTCGCGGCTCGGGGACCGTGCCACCTCGGACCGCGCGACGCTCGGCGTCACGAGCGTCACGAACTTCACGTCCCGGATCGACACCCTCCACATGGTGTGGAAGGGCGTCGGCAACGACTCCGGCATCTGGCAGTCGCAGTTCAACGGCTCGTGGTCCCCGCAGTCGAAGATCAACGGCGTGGGTTGCTCGGCGTCTCCGTCGCTCGCCCAGTACTCCGTACCGAGCTCCGGCGCGCTCACCACCGGCCTCTTCATGGCGTGGAAGGGCATCCCCGGCGACTCCGGCATCTACTGGTCGAAGAACCCGGGCAACGGCTGGGAGGGGCAGCGGCACGTCGCCAACGTCGGCACCAGCCACGCGCCCACCCTCGCGAACCCCAACGGCTTCATGCACATGGCCTGGAAGGGCGTCGGCGACGACACCGGTATCTACTGGGCCCGACACGACGGCGGCGAGGGCTGGACCCCACAGCAGCGGATCAACGGCGTCGGCACCTCGAACGCCCCGTCGATGGTCGCCTTCGGTGGCCTGCTCTACCTGTTCTGGAAGGGCATCCCGGGCGACTCGACCTGCTGGTACTCGACGATGGACCCGAACACGGGCGTCTGGGCTCCGCAGCGGCAGATCCAGTACGACTCGTCGGAGGCGAGCGGCGTGACGAAGCACGCGATCGGGTCGACGAACGGCCCGACGGCGACGGTCCGCGGCGACCAGATCTTCCTCACCTGGAAGGGCGTGCAGGGCGACCAGGCGATCTGGTTCTCGATGTTCCGCGGCGGCGACTTCAGCGGCCAGGCGACCATCCCGAACGTCGGCACCGCGATCGGCCCCAGCACTGCCCACGCGAACGGCCAGACCTACGTCGCCTGGAAGGGCATCAACGACGACAACGTCATCTACTGGACGCAGCTCGGCTGACATCCAGCACGAACCCCGTCCGCCAGCGGCCCATCGCCCGAAGACCACCCGTCCCTAGGCAGAACGCGTTGAAACAACGGCGCCTCGGGCCAACCCGTCCCGAGGGGCCCAGACGTGCCGACCCGCAGTGCATGCCGACCCGAACCTCCCGAGCCCACGTCACTCGATCAGGAGTTCGTCCAATTGGCAGCACGCTTCCCGAGGAAGGCACTGATG
>JAVHXX010000066.1:0-1248 GCA_031119595.1 Patulibacter sp.
ACCGTGGCGACCGCAGGGAGAGAGCGCCAGCGAACGACCGAAAGGGTGTCCGACCAGGCGTCACCCCCACTCCCGGGCCCGCCGCCGCGGCCCAACTAGGCGTCCCTACGCGGCCGGCGGCCCGAGCGGATGCTGCGACGCCGCAGCGGCGATCGCGGCGGCCCAGTCGGTCTGGACCTTCTGGAGGGTCCCCGCCGCAACCGGCTTGATGAGCTTGGAGACGGGCCCCTGCCAGACCTCCTCGGAGCGCAGCAGCGACGTGGTGTCGCTCGTGGCGACGACGGTGAACGCGTGGACCGCGTCGATCCCCGGACCGCCGCCGGCCCAGG
Source organism: Patulibacter sp. (assembly GCA_031119595.1). Taxonomy (GTDB): domain Bacteria; phylum Actinomycetota; class Thermoleophilia; order Solirubrobacterales; family Solirubrobacteraceae; genus JAGIBJ01. The sequence goes on from JAVHXX010000066.1 coordinate 330, forward strand.
CGAAGTGGAAGCCGACGGGGTCGCACTGGACGACCTTCACGGGCGGCACGAAGAGCGCGCCGAGGAAGAACGAGACCTTGCTGCCGACCTCGAGCTGCGGCCACGCACCCCCGGCCTTCCGCACGCCCCGCAGGCCCTTGTAGTACTCGGTGTGGAGGTCCGGGCGGCGGATCCACGCGAAGACCGACTCGGCGGGCGCCGCGACCTCACGGACCGCGAAGCCGGCGATCGCCGGGTTCCGGGCGTCGAAGCCTTCCGGCCAGGTCGTGGTGATCAGGGATTCGGACGACGCGGCGGTGCTCATGGTACGAGAACGTACCATGCGGGCGACGCCGCGTGGGACAGCGTGCGGTTGCTCCGGAAGGCGCCCGGACGGGCCCCGAGGTGGCGTCCCCCGAAGATGCGGTCGGTACGATCCGCGCGCGCCGCCCGCAGGAGCCCTCGCTCCGCTCCGGCCCTGCTCCGCGCACTCCGCCTCCCACTCGCGCCCTCTCGCTTGAACACTCTCCGAACGCTGCCCGCCCTCGTGCGCCAGCGGCCCGTGATCGCGGGCCTGCTGCTCCTGATCGTGATCCTCGGCGCCGTCCTGCGCGCCGACAAGATCGGCACCTCCACGCGCGTCTCCGTCGACGAACGCTCCTACCTGGGCATCGCCAACAACATGGTCGTGCACCGTTCGTACGCGTACGGCAGCAACCCGCTGCACTGGGCGCCGGGCACGCCGTTCATGTTCGCGGGCGTCATGAAGCTGACCGGCACGGGCGCGATCGACAACCGCAAGGTGGGGGCGTCGAACCCGCCGCTCTACGCCCAGGCGACCGTCGGCACGCTCACGATCCTCGCGGTGTTCGCGTTCGCGGCCTGGCTCGGCGGCGCGATCCCGGGCCTGATCGGCGCGCTCTTCTGCGCGATCTACGAC
>JAVHXX010000066.1:1258-5767 GCA_031119595.1 Patulibacter sp.
ATCTACGACCCCCTCGTGCTCGTCGCGAGGTCGTATCTCTCCGAACCACTCGGCGGGTTCTTCTTCGTGCTCGCCGTGTTCGCGATCTGCATCGCCGTCGCGACCCCACATCGACGAAAGCGCCTGGCGCTCTTCGCCGGCTTCCTCCTCGGCTGCGCCGTGCTCTCGCGCAACGACCTCCTCCTGCTCTTCGGCGTGCTCCCGGGCCTGTCGTTCCTCATGGCCTGGAAGCGCGAGGGCCTGAAGCCGGCCTTCCGACTGGCCGCGCTGCTCGTGGTCGGCTCGGTGGTGACGGTCACGCCGTGGGTCACCTACGCGAGCATCGAGCAGCACAAGCTCACACCGATCACCACCGCCGGACCGAGTTCCCTCTGGGTGGCGACCTACCTCCCGGCGCAGGGCCGCCAGATCCTCCTCAAGCGCCAGTTCTCGGCCGAGGTCTGCAAGACCTTCCCGACCGCCGAGGACGCCTGCGGGGTCACCGCGACCCAGCTCGACATGCGTCTGATCTTCAAGCTCCTCGCGATGCGCCACCCGGGCAAGACCCAGGACGAGGCGATCTCGCTCGAGCTGAACAAGAACATCAAGCAGGACCTCAGCCACCCCGGCCAGTTCGCACAGATGCTCTTCAACAAGCTCGGCCGCATCTGGGCCAAGCCGTGGGGCGGCGGCGCCGTCGGCAAGCAGGAGTCGAGCATCTGGCAGCACCGGATCCTCATCTTCGGTTCATGGCTCGGGATCATCGTCGGGTTGGTGTTCGCCGGCCGCCGCCGCAAGTACGTCCTCCTCGGAGCCGCCGGTCTCGTCGCGGTGACCGCGCTCAACACGATCTTCGTGTCCGAATCGCGGATGTCGATGCGCATGGACCCGCTGCTCTTCGCGACCGGGATCGGTGCCATCGGCGCCGCGTTCCGGGCGCGTCGGGGCGACGACGAGCCCGAGCTGCCACCGCCCGGAAACGAGGAAAACGCTGCGGATCGGGACGGAACGCATGCTCCGGCCGCAGATGGCGCACCTGTGACCGGTTCGGGCGACACGGAGGGCAACACCGAATCGCAACGAAACCCTATTCAGACCGGCACGACCAGCGCCGATAGTGGGGCAGTGAGTTCTGCCTCAGACCACCCCGCGCCCACTGACATTCAACCTCGACTCGAGGGTTCGTCATGACCGTTGCCGCCAAGTTCCCGACCCGGCCCCGCGCTTCGCGGGAGACCCGCATCGCGTTCGGCATCGCGCTGCTCATCGCGACGCTGAACCTCGCCGCCTCGCTGGCGATGACGCCGTCCGACCATCTCCAGGACGTCGCCGCGCGCGTCCAGGACTCGCGCCTCGCCCCCGCCGTCGCCGGCGGCAAGTGGGACCTCATCGTCGCCGTCGCCCTCTTCGCCCTGTCGTGGGGCATCATGCGCCGCCGCGCGGCCGCCTGGGGCGCCGCCCTCGGCATGCTGACCGCGGTCGCCACGCTCGACGTGATCCACCACGAGGCCCCGCTCGAGGTCGCCTTCCCGGTCGTCGCAATCGTCGCCCTCATGGCCGTGCGCCGCAAGCTCGTCGCCCGCCCCTACCGGACGATCCTGCAGGAGCACATGCTCCCCACCGCCGATGCCTTCGCGCGCACCGCCACGCTGCTGCGCGACTACGGCAAGGACACCCTCGCCCCGTTCAAGCTCCGCCCGGACGTCGGCCATCTCTTCAGCGACCGCGGCGACGCCGTCCTGGCCTTCCGCGTCGACAACCGCTCGATGCTCGTCGCCGGTGACCCGGTCGGGTCCCGTCAGGGCGTCGTCGACGTCGTCCGGAACGCCCGCACCCTCTCCCAGCAGGCCGGCCTGCGCTTCGGCGTGCTCGCCGCCAGCGCCGAGCTCGGTGAGCAGCTCACCAAGGAGTTCGGGATGAAGGCGATCTACCTCGGGTGCGAGGCGATCGTCGAGACCGACTCCTTCACGCTCCAGGGCCACAAGATCAAGAAGGTGCGCCAGGCGCACCGCCGCGTCGAGCGCGAGGGCTACACCCTCGAGCTGCAGCGCAAGGCCGACCTCTCCGAGGCCGACCAGGCCGCGATGCGTCGCTGCCGCGACGCATGCCGCGCCGAGACCGAGGAGCAGAGCTTCTCCATGGCACCCGAGTCGCTCGAGAGCGCCGGCTGCGACGACTCCCTGATCGCGTTCGCGCGTCACGAGGAGACCGGCGACATCGGCGGCCTCGTCGTGTTCATGCCGCTCAAGCAGCGCTCGCTCTGGTCGCTCGCGCTCCAGCTCCGCGATCCGGCCGCCCCGAACGGCGTCATCGACGCGCTCCTCGTCCACACCCTGCAGCAGGCCAAGGAGCAGGGCGTCGCCGAGGTGTCGCTCAACTTCGCCTCCGCCCGCCGGTACTACGACGAGGAGGTCGAGGGCTTCTGGCCGAACGTGGCCCGGATCCTCGCGAACCTCGCTATGCGCTGGACGCAGATCGACGCGCTCCGCTTCCACAACGAGAAGTTCTCGCCGCGGTGGGACCAGCGCTACATGGTCGTCGACTCGGTGCTGCACCTGCCGCACCTCGTCTTCGCGACCATCTGGCAGGAGGGGCAGCTGCCCCGCCCCGACGCCTTCCTCTCGCCCGCGTGGCCGGCGAGCGCGGCCAGCCAGGCCGCGGCGAAGACCGCCTGATCCAGAGCGCCGACGCGCCAGCGAGGGAACCTTCGCCGATCCGATGTATCAGGGGCGCCGTATGGCGCCTCTGTTCGTACGACGGCCTTCTTGTGGGGGAGCAGGCGGGCCGGCACCGGTGCCGGGACGGCGCAGCATCCGAGGTCTCGGGGGATTCCCCGGAGCTGCGCCGTCCCCGCCTCCGGATCAGTCGCTGCCGAGCACCGCGAACGCCGCGGCGGCGACGAAGTCCTCGTCGCGTTCGAGGTCGACCGACGTCCGCGCCTGCGCGAGACTCGCCGACATCCCGAGCCCCGACGCGAGGCCGCGATGCGCGGCGGTCATGAGGCGACGGCTCGCGCCGTCGGGGACGGGCAGCGTGCTCGCGACGAGCGACTGCGCTCCGAGCCGCAGCAGCGCCGCGGTCACGCCGAGGAGTTCGTTGCCCGGGTGCACCGAGGACCGCCCGGCGTCGCAGGCGGAGAGCACGATGCGGGCCGGCACGCGCGGCAGGTCCTCGAACTCGAACACCGACAGCGCCCCGTCCGCGAGTTCGAGGGCGGAGAAGAGCGGGTTGTCGTCGCGGAAGTGGCCGTGGCAGGCGAGGTGTGCGAGATCGACCGTGGCGAGTCCTGCACGGACCGCGTCGATCGTCGCCGCGCCGGAGTCCAGGAGGAGTGCGCCCGGGTAGCTGGAGGCGAGGTCCTCGATCTCGGCGTCGGCCTCGTTGAGGCCCGGGCCGGCGGCGAGCAGGACGCCGCCCCGCGCCGAGCCGGCCTGGGAAGCCTCGGCCCCGCGCGTACGGGCGAGCTCCGCCTCGCGTTGGCCGCGTCGCCACAGCGTCGCCGACGGCGCCACCACGAGCGAGGCGTGGTCACCGCGCAGCGCGGCCCACGGCAGACTGTGCAGGCTCCCCGCGGGCACCACGACCACGGGCCGGCCGGCGATCGCGGCCGCCAGCGGTTCGAGGAGCTGCCGGCGCAAGGCCTCGGCCGCGACCTCGGCAGCCGTGCGGGCCGCCGCGGCCAGCGCCGGGATCGGTGAGCGCACCGCCATGCGGCGCAGTGCCATCCGCAGCGCCGCGATCTCGCGTTCGGCGGTCGCCGATTCGCCGAGCCAGCGCAACGTGTGGGCACCGTCGGCGGCGACGACGGCCGCGAGACGACCGTCGACCTCGAGGTACTCGACGAGCACGTGTCCACCCAGGTCGGCGAGGAGGGCCTCCGCCTCCACGGCGGGGGCGGCGCCGCCCTCGCTGACGGGCACGATCTGCGCACGGCGACGGATCGTCTCCTCGAGTTCGGCCTGGCGGCGCAGCGCGGGCCGCGGATCGGTGCCCTCCTTCGCGGCGGTGTCGGCCTCGGCGGCCGCCACGCGGAGCTCTGCGAGCGCGACGGCGAGGATGGCGTCCCGCGGGGCGCGCGGCGGCGGCGTGTGGAGGGCGCCCGCCCGCACGCGCTCGGCCCAGTCGAAGACGCGGCCCGGGTCGCCGCCCGACACCGCGAGCTGCAGACCGAGCGTGGCGATCTCGATGGCGTGCATCGCCGCGGAGACCCGCAGCTCGGTGGCGCCGAGCGTCGCCCGGTGCTGTTCGAGGACGTCCCAGCCCGCCTTGAGGCAGGCGTCGGCGGTGGCGACGTCGCCTCCGGAGAGGGCCAGCAGTGCCTCGGCATGATGCGCCTGGATCCGCAGCGCCACCGGCGAGCCGGGCCCGGCGTTGACGCGGCGCAGGTCGTTACGGGCCCGGCCGCGGTGCCCGAGTTCCAGGGCGAGCCGGGCGCTGAGGATCCGCGCGGACGCCGCGGAGCTCGACCAGCGCGCGGCCTCGAGGTCGTCGGCGACACGTCGCGCACGCTGCATGAGCGTGGTGTCCCGG
>JAVHXX010000066.1:5777-7127 GCA_031119595.1 Patulibacter sp.
CGCCCCGCCATTCGGCGCGCACCATCACCTCGCGCGCCAGGGCTTCCCACGGCGCCGCGCGGTGCCGCCGCAGCGCGTCGAGGGCATCGCCGGCGAGGTCGATCGCGAGGGTGGGGTCGTCGGCGCGGAGCGCCGCCTGGGCGGTCAGCACCTTCGCCTCGGCGAGCTCCATGCCCATCCCGGCGGCGTCGAGCACCCGGATCGCGATCCGGCCCGAGCCGACGGCCTCCCCGGGCATCCCTGCGAGCAGCTGGACCTCGCACCGGTCGAGTTCGTGGATCCCCTGACGCAGGCCGCCGGCGGCCTCCATCGCGGGCGTCACCTCCTCGAGCCGGGCGAGCGCCTCGACGAGGTCACCGCGGCGCACCGCGAGGAACCCGAAGTTCGCGACGACGAGCGTGGCGAGGTGGTGCTGCCCGGTGGCGAGGCTCGCCTCCTGGGCGGCGCGGAGGTCCTGGAAGGCGAGGTCGAACTCGGCCCGGTAGATGCGGATCACCGCACGGTTGCACCACACCCTCGCGAGCGTGAGCTGGTCGTCCTGCGCGACGGCGAGACGCTCGGCCTCGCCGTACGCCTCGATCGCGTCGGCGACGCGCGTGGCGCGCTCGAGGATCTGCCCGAGCTGGTGGAGGAGGCGGGGCATGGTCGGCGCGCTCGCGACGGCGCGTTCGGCGTGTTCGATCGCCTCGTCGAGGTCGCCGCGGTGCTGCATCGCGAGGGCAAGCGCCATCTGCGCTTCGGCGAGCGTCTCGGGCGGGGCGCCGCGTTGCCCCTCGGCGACGGCGTCGGAGAGCTGGGCGATGCTCGTGTCGACGTCGCCGACCTCGAGCGACGCCATGCCCAGCGCGCGGAACGCCAACGAGCGGACGTCCGGGTCGGCGGTGCCGGTGAGCGCGGCGGCGGCCAGGGCCTGCGCGTCGCGCGGGGAGGCGAGGACGAGCGCCCACGCCTCGGTCGCCAGGGCGGCGGCGTCTGCCGGCCCCGGCTCGGTCACCTCAGATGCCGGTCCACGGCGTGAGCAACGCCGGGCCGTCGCCGATGAGGAAGCGCAGGCGGACGGGACCGCGACCGAGCCCGACGAGCCGGAAGCGGCCCTGGTCGTCGACCGTGCCGGTGACCTGCCCGCCCGGACCGTCGGCGGAGACCGTGCCGCCCTGGGCCGGGACCACGTAGCCGGTGGCCGCGCGTGCGTCGCCCTCGGCCGTGACCTCGACCTCGACGAACCGGTCGCCGAACGCGAACGTGAGCAGGCGACCGAGCGCACCACGCACGCCGGCGAGCTCGGCGGTCTCGTTCGCGGAGTCGCGGATCAGCTCGAAGGCGCGTACCCGCAACGGATACTCGCTCTCG
>JAVHXX010000066.1:7137-13084 GCA_031119595.1 Patulibacter sp.
CTCGGCGAGCTGGGCGTCGAGGTCGCGGAACTCGATCGCCGCGTAGGCGGCCTGGAGCACCGTGCGGGGCACCGGGTCGTGCACGAGCAGCGCCGAGCGGAGCTCGGCCGTGAGTGCGTCGTCGCGTTCGTCGAAATCGCCGTGGACCATCATCGTTACTTCAACAGAGCGTCAATCCTGGCCCGTGATACCAAGATGCTCGAGTTCTTTTCGAAGTCGGTCCATGCAGCGCCTGCGCGTGGGCCCGATGCTGCCGATCGGCATGTCGAGCGCCGCCGACACGTCCTCGTAGCTCGGGGCCGGGTCCGCGGCCAGCACCCGCAGCAGCAGCCGGCAGCTCCCGGAGATCGCCTGGAGCCCCCGATGCAGGGCAGAAGCGCGGTCCTGGGTGTCGAGGAGGTCGTCGGCCGTGGGGGCGCCGTCCGTGAGGTGCGTGAAGTCGTCGCTGGGCGTGGTGCGCGCCGAGGCGCCGATCACGCGCAGGCACTCGCGGCGGGTCGTGGTGACGAGCCAGGCGCCCACGCGCTCGGGTTCGTCGAGTCGACCGAGATGCTCGACGAGCCGCAACCACGTGGTCTGGACCACGTCGGCGGCGTCCGCGTCGCTGAGTCGATGCCCCCGCGCCGTCGCCCACACCAGCCCGGAAAACTGATCAACGAGTGACTGCCACGCGCCAGGATCTCCCTCGGCTGCGGCCGCGACTTGTCTTGATACGTTCACGTTCAGGGGCGGGGGAATTCGGCCTCGACCATACCGTTTGGAGCTGACGTGGAATCAAGACGTGGCTGGCCGTACGACACCACGGATCCGTGGGAACGCGCCATCTTGGACGACCCGGACATCGCGTTCCACGGCGAGAACGGGAACTGGTTCTTCTACCGCCCGGGGCAACTCGTGGTCGATCCGGCGGCGCTTCGGCCCACGGACCCGCGCAACGAGTACGAGGCCGGCAACCACCGTGAGGCCGCCGCACTGCTGAAGGAGCTCGGCGCCCGCCCGGTCACCGGCGACGCCCCGAGCCGCGCCGAGGCCACCCGCAAGCACGGCACCCGCTCGAAGCAGTCCGACGCCGCCACCGCGAAGCGCCTCGGGCTCGAGCTCGTCGAGGTCCACGACGACGGCGACCTCCCGGAACACGTCCGCAGGCTCCGGGCCAAGGCGCCGAACTCCGTGTCGCTCAACCACGTCCTCATCGCCGACCAGCACCGCGTCGGCGGCTGCGGCCCGGCGGCGGTGGCGCCACGCCCGGGCGACGTCCCCGGCCGCGACATCGCGCTCGGCGCCGGCATCCGGATCGCCGTGATCGACACCGGCCTCGACGAGTCCCTCGACATCGCCGTCGCCGGCGCGTTGGACCAAGAGGTCCCGGACTCCCAGCCCGACAAGATCCTCGATCCGGCCGCGGGCCACGGCACCTTCGTCACCGGCATCATCCGGCGCTTCGCGCCCGGCGCCGAGGTGATGGTGCACCGCGCGCTGCTCGGCCCGGCCGGCGTCGCCAGCGACCTCGAGGTGGCGGAGGCCCTCCTGGAGGTCGGCGACGTCGACCTCATCAACTGCTCGTTCGGCGGCGCCAGCCAGGACGACGCCCCGCCGCTCGTGATCGCGAAGGCGCTCGCGAAGCTCGACCCGAAGACGGTCGTCGTGTGCGCAGCGGGCAACCAGGACGAGAGCCGGCCGCACTGGCCCGGCGCCTTCAAGGGCGTGTACGCGGTGGGGTCCGTCGTGAAGTGCGAGAAGACCGGCACCTGGTGCGGCGCCGACTACTCCAACTACGGTTGGTGGGTCGACGCGAGCGCTCCCGGCAGCGACGTCGTCAGCACCTTCCTGGAGTTCAAGGAGGAGGCGGGCACACTGCGGAACTTCGAGCACGGCGCGCTGTGGTCGGGCACGTCGTTCGCCACGCCGAAGGTGGTCGCGGCGATCGCGCAGCTCGCCGCCAAGGACGACATCACCGCGAGCGAGGCCGCCTACCGGCTCATCGACAGCCCGGGCGTGGAGCGCCTCGCGAACCTCGGCGCCCTCATCGAGCTCTAGGCGATCGACCGGCGCTCCTGGCCGTCGGGCCGGGAGCGCCACGTGCCCGGGGTGGCGCTACGCGACCTCGAGCATCGGCAGCGCCACGGGTGCCGCCGGTGCGAGCGGGGGCGCGATACGCGCCGCGACCTCGTCGTACCAGTACGACGCCGGCCCGGCGGCCGGGTCGACGAGATCCCACCACGTGCGCTCGGCGGCGCCGGCGAGTTCGCGCGCGGCCGGGCCGCGCAGCCAGGCCCGCGAGAGCGTGGTCAGGCGACCGTGCGTGAGCGAGCCGACCGCGAGGTGATCCGGGATCTCGTGCGTGAGCGGCCGGACGGTGCCGTCGGACTCGATGATGAGGACCGGTGCGACGTCGGTGATGTCGCGGGTCGGGAACTGCGGCACGAACGCGCCGCGGTAGAGCGTGAGCTGGTCCTGGGTGACCGCGTCGACGTGGACGGTGACGCCGAGTTCCTCGCCGAGCCGGCGGCCCTCGACGATCGCGGCGGTGAGTTCGATGGCATCCGGACGGTCGCCCTGGAGCATCGTGGCCGCGCGCCCCGTGAGCGTGAGCGGGTGGACCTGGACGCTGCGGGCACCCTCGCTCGCGGCGAGCCGGACCACGAACTCGAGGCTCGAGGCGTTGTACTGCGTGAGCGTGAAGAGGAACCCGAACGGGATCCCCGAGTCGCGCACGACCTGGAGGTTCTTGACCGTCTGGGCGAAGGCGCCGTCGCGGCGGCGCATGAGGTCGTGCTCCTCCTCGGTGCCGTCGATCGAGATGGCGAGCGCGTCGATGAGCGGCGCGACCGGCTCCCAGCGACGGGCCTGGCCGAGCAGCATGCCGTTCGTGGTGACCGAGGTGACGAAGTCGAGGCGACGGGCGCGGCCGAGCAGACCGGGCAGGCCGTCGTAGAGGAACGGTTCGCCGCCGGAGACCGCGAGCTGCTCGTAGCCGAGGGCGGCGGCGTCCTTGAGGGCGGCGTGGAGGAGCTCCCGCGGCAGCTCGCCCTGGACCTGCGGCCCGGACGACGAGTAGCAGTGGCCGCAGGCGAGGTTGCACCGCCGCGACGGGTGGACCTGCAGCACCGGCCCCACGCCGATCGGACCCGCGTTAGACATGGACGCCCCCGGCCACCGCTCCGAGGCCCGGGAAGGCCGCGCCGCTGACGACGACCCGCGGTGCCTGGAGCGCTCGCGCGTCGGCGCGCAGCACCTGCGACCAGTCGGTGACACCGTCACCGGCCGGTCCGCGGCGTCCCCACACCGCGAGCAGCTTCGACGAGCCCCGCTCGCGCTCGCCGCTGTCGATCAGATCCTCGGTCGTGCTCATCGTGTGTGTCCCTTGGTCCCGGTGGCGTCACCCCCTGTGACGTCTCCCGGTGCACTGACAGAGCCCCGCGGCGCCGGGTTGATACATCCCGCAACCGGGAACTTCGCCCCGCGGGGGACACGGGATGCGGTCGCTTCGTAGCGGAGACGGCGCGTCCTGCGCGCGAGCGCGGGCCGAAATCGCCCTTGGCGCCTGCGCATTCCCAGCTGATCCTCAGGTTCGACTCGGCCCGTTCTCGCACACTGTGTCCAAGGTGCATCCCATGAACCGCACGCCCCTCCTCCCCGGCGCCCCGGCCAGCGCATCGGCACACGCCGGCCTGCCCGGCGCTGCCTCTGGCACGGCCTTCCCCGCCCGGCAGCGCGGGGCCAAGGACCACTCGCCGACCACCCCGGTCATCGACATCGTCGTCCCGGTCTACAACGAGGCGCACGTGCTCGCCGCCTCGATCCGTCGCCTGCATGAGTACCTCCAGGCGGAGGTGCCGATCCCGGCGCGCATCATCATCGCCAACAACGCCAGCACCGACACGACGGCGATCGTCGCCCGCGCGCTGGCCGCCGACCTCCCCGGCGTCGAGCTGCTCGACCTCCCCGAGAAGGGCCGCGGCCGTGCGCTGCGCGCCGCCTGGACCGACAGTCCGGCCGAGGTCCTCTGCTACATGGACGTCGACCTCTCGACCGACCTCCGGGCGCTGCTGCCGCTCGTCGCCCCGCTGCTCTCCGGCCACAGCGACCTCGCGATCGGCACCCGCCTCGCGAAGGACTCGCGCGTCGAACGCGGCCTGCAGCGCGAGGTCATCTCGCGGATCTACAACCGCCTCCTGAAGTTCTCGCTCGGCGCCCGTTTCTCCGACGCCCAATGCGGCTTCAAGGCGATCCGCGCCGACGCCGCCCGCACGCTCGTGCCACAGGTCCGAGACGAGGCCTGGTTCTTCGACACCGAACTGCTCGTGCTCGCGCAGCGCGAGGGACTCCGCATCCACGAGGTGCCGGTCGACTGGGTCGACGATCCCGACTCGCGCGTCGACGTCGTCCGCACGGCCGTCGACGACCTCAAGGGGATCGGCCGGCTCATCGCCACGTCGCGGCTGCCGCGGTTCCTCGGGATCGGCGTGGTCTCGACCGTCGCCTACGCGCTGCTCTTCATGCTGCTCCACGGCACGCTCGGCTCGGCCGGCGCGAACGCCGCGGCCCTCGGCATCACCGCCGTCGCGAACACGCAGGCCAACCGGTACCTCACCTTCAAGGTACGCGGCTCCGAGGATCTCGGCAAGCACCACATGCAGGGCTTCCTCGTGTTCCTGCTGGCGCTCGCGCTCACGTCCGGAGCGCTCGGAGCGCTCCACCTCATCGATGCGACGCCGTCGCGGTGGGTGCAGCTCACGGTCCTCGTGGTCGCGAACCTCGTCGCGACCGCCCTGCGCTACCTCGCCCTCCGCAACTGGGTGTTCGACGGCAGCGGCCAGGCCAAGCAGCCACGCCGCCGCCGCGCCAGCACCTGGGAGCTCGTCATGACCGCGTTCCGAGGCGACTGACCCGCACCGCGCCCCGCGCCCTCTTCGAGCACCGCCCTGCCGCGTCCACGACGCGGCGGGGCGGTGCTCCGTCCGCTCCCCTTCCACGACCAAGGATCCACGCTCCCCATGTCGACTGCCCCGTCCACACCGCTCCACGGCCGCCCCGGCGGCCCCGCCACCACCGATGAGACCGCCGTACCCGTGCGCGAGAGCCGGGTCCGCCGGCTCGTGCTGCGCACGCCGCCGGAACTGGCGGTGCTGGTGGTCATCGCCGCGGTCCTGAACCTCTGGAACCTCGGCATCAACGGCAACGCCAACGAGTACTACTCGGCGGCGGTCAGGTCGATGACGCATTCGTGGTCGGCGTTCTTCTTCGGCACGTTCGACGGCGCCGGCCTCCAGACCGTCGACAAGCCGCCGCTCGCCCTCTGGATCCAGGCCCTGTCGGCCCGGATCTTCGGGTTCCACAGCTGGGCCTTCCTCGCGCCGCAGGCGCTCATGGGCATCGCGGCGACGGCCCTGACCTACGACCTCGTGCGCCGCCGGTTCGGCCGCGCGGCCGGATTCATCGCCGGCCTGGCGCTGGCCACGACGCCGACGGCCGTCGCGGTGTTCCGCCACAACAACCCCGACGCCCTCCTCATGCTGTGCTCGACGCTCGCGCTGTGGGCGACGGTGCGGGCGCTCGAAACCCCGCACCGCACGCGATGGCTCGTGCTCGCCGGTGTGGCCGTCGGCCTCGGGTTCGAGACGAAGATGGCCACGGGGCTGCTCGTGGTCCCGGGCATCGTGGCCGCCTGGCTGTGGGTGCGTCCCGGCGGCCTGAAGCGCGCCGCCAAGCAGGTCGCGACGTTCTCGGCGACCGCCGCGGCGGTCGGACTCGCGTGGCCCATCGCGGTGTGGCTCATCCCGGCCGGCTCGCGGCCGTGGATCTCGGGCACGAACGACAACTCGATCTGGTCGCTGATCTTCGGCTACAACGGCCTCGGCCGCGTCCTCGGGCAGAGCGGCGGCCCGGGCGGCGCGACCGGCGGCGGCCGCGGCTTCGGCGGCGGTGGCGGCGGCGGGCCGTTCGG
>JAVHXX010000067.1 GCA_031119595.1 Patulibacter sp.
GCTGCGCGGCCGCGGGCTGCGCCGCGGTCGGTGCCCGCGTCCGCGACGAGCAGGTCGGCGGGTGCCGCCGGGCGTGCGCTGGCGAGGTCCTCGGCGACGGCGGCGTGGAGGGCGTCGCCGAGGCGCTCGAGGTGGTCGGGGAGGGGATGGGTCTGGGTCATGCGCGATCGTTCGAAGAGGAGAGGCGGGTGCGGAGGGCGGCGAGTCCGCGGTGCACGCGGACGCGGGCGGCCTGCTCGCTGATGTCGAGTTCGCCGGCGATCTGGTCGTAGTCCAGATCGTCGATCACGCGCAGCCGGACGGCGTCGCGCTGGGCGGGCGTGAGGGTGTCGAGCAACTCGTCGGCTCCGTCGGCCCACCACGGTGCGGGGATCGGTTCGTGCGACAGGTCCGGGGCATCGAGGCGCTCGCGGATGCCGAGGAGGTCGGCAGCGCGTCGTTCGACGGCCCCGCGCCGCAGGGACATCAGGAGCACGTTGCGGGCGATCCCGAACAGCCACGGCGCGGCGCTGCCGTCGGGGTCGGCGACGAACCGGTCACGGTGGATCCACGCGCGGGCGAAGGTCTCGGCCGTGAGGTCCTCGGCCGCGGTCCGGTCTCGGGTGCGCCGGAGGAAGTAGCCGTGGACCCGTTCGGCGTATCGCTCGTACAACGAGCGGAACGCCTCCGGGTGTTCACGGGCCGCGGCGAGCAGTGTGGCGTCGCTGGGCATCTGGAGTGAGGTTGCCATCGACCCCTTCCTTGCGCGAGACCGTCGTGGTGTTACCGAGCGGCTCGACGAGGCGCGTCGGCGCTGCTTCTCGATCCGGAGCCCCGCGGGAGCACAGGCCGGACGGCGATCCGGGCGCTACCCGGCGAGGTCGACGAGTCGATCGGCCAGGGTGTCCGGTCTCGACAGCATCGGGAGGTGGCCGCCGGGCATGTCGTCGAGTTCGAGGCCGAGCCGCTCCCTGGCCACGCGCCGCTGGAACGCCGGCGGGAAGAGGCGGTCACCGCTCGGGGCGAGCACGCGGGTCGTGATGGCGGGCCACGCGGTCAACGGCCACGGCTCGGTGAACAGCCCGCGGCCGGGCGCACCGGAGTACCGCTGCGTCTCGCGGGCCACGCGCGCGTCCACGTCATGCAGGAACACCTCCTGCATGGCGGCATCGCCCCATGTCCCCATCGGCCCGTGCCGGGCGACCAGGTCGGCGATCGCATCGCCGTGCCCGGTCGTCTCCCACCATTGGCCGGCGGTCTCGCCCGGGGTGGGGATCATGGGCGCGAGCAGGATGAGCCGGGTGGCTCCGAGGCGTTCGGCCGCGATCGGCCCGGCGAACGCACCGAGCGACTGGGCCACGACCACCACGTCACGGCGATCGGGCACGCCGTCGACGATCGCCGCGGCATGGTCGGAGGGCGTCGCGTCGGGATCGGCCAGGGGTAGCGGCGGCGCCACGGCGTGGTGGCCGCGCCGCTCGAGGGCGTCGATGGTGGCGCCGTAGACGCGCGGGTCGGCGCCTGCACCGGGCACGAGGACGAACGTCGCCATCCGTCAACCCTGCCACACCGACGTGCGCCGCCCGTGCCGGAGTGCGCGGCGCGCCCTGGTCGCCGGACGGGCTCGGCGACCGCCCTAGTACTCGCCCTTGACGACGAAGAACGTGCCACGGATCTCGCCGGCGAGCTTGGACTTCTGCCGGGCGAACTTGAACTTCTCGGCGAGCTCCTCCGGCACGTCCATGCCCTCGGAGAGCTTGAAGCCGACGGCGCGCTTGGGCTTCTCGCCGTCGAGCGTGTACATCACGTTGATCGACAGGCCGCTCTCGTAGAAGACGTACGTCATGCGGATGTTCTCCACCTGGAAGTCGGTGGCCTCCAGCGGCGTCGAGGCGATCACCAGGTCCTTCTCCCGGATGATCGTCGCGACACGCTCCACGGCCGCCTTGCCCTCCGGGCTGTCGGCCGGCTCGGTGACGAACGTGTGCTTGTACTTGTTCTGGAAGTACCGGGCCTCGTTCGCGCGCAGTCCCGCGAGGCGATCGGCGTGGGGCGACGACTCCAGGCCGACGGCCGAGACGTTCGTGAAATCGACTTCGTAGGACACGGTGCTCCTGGTGTTCACGCTGCGACCGCCGCAGCAGAGCGAGCGTATCCATGGCGATCGCCGCTGGCTTCTCCATTCCTGATCACTGACGGAGGAGTCCGTGCCGACGCGCGCGCGGGCGGCGCGGCGCCGTGGTGTCCCGGCACGGAGACCCACGGCACCGGCCGCCCGGATGCGACTACGCGGCCGGCGTGAGCGTGAGCGCGATCGCGTTGCCGCTCCCGGCGGTCAGCGGCGAGACGACGCCGTTGAGCACGCCGCATCCGGTGAGGTTGCTGATCGCGAAGGAGCCCGCCAGGGTGCCTCCGGCGCCCGGGGTGAACGCGCCGGTCGACTTCAGCGCGACCGTCGAGATCTGCGCGGCCTGGCAGGTCGCACCTCCGCCCAGCGACACGCCGAACACCTTGAGCGACGGCAGCTTCACGCGGAACTTCGCGGTCGCCGTGAGCGACGCGCCCGTCAGCTGGCCGGTGAGTGGTGCGGTCGACGCGAGATTCACCGTGGCGGTGACGGGAAGGAACCCGAGCGCCACGAGGTTCGCCGTCGAACCGTTGAGGGCGAGGTCCGCGCTCACCTCGCCGGACGCGGCGCCGTACGAGCCCTTCACGGAACCGGTCAGCGGGACGGACCCCTTCGCCAGGTTCTTCAGCGTCACGGAACCCCGGATCGCGAACGTGCTGGTCGGGTCGACCGGCGCGGCGCCGGTGGTGACCTGGATCGGCGTGGACGACGCTCCACCGGAGACGCCGCCGTCGGCGGTCACGTACAGCGCGTACGTCGTGGCCGGGCTGAGGCCGGTGATCGCGACGCTCGACGGCGACGGGGTGTCGGCGGTGGCCGTGACGGAACCGACCGCCTGCGGGGCTCCACCGACGGCGCTCGTGGCGTACACGGTGTACCTCCGCGGACTGACGATGCCGCATCCGTCGGTGCTCGACGGCGTCCAGGACACGGTGGCGCCGGTCGCCGTCACCTGGGTCGCGGAGACACCGGTCGGCGCGAGGACGCGAGGCGGACTCGTCGGCCCGCAGGTGTTCACGGTGATCGGATCGCTCGGTTCCGAGGCGTTACCCGCGGCATCGCGGGCGACCACGGTGATCGGCTGATGCGGGCTCGCGGGGAGGAGCACGTCCTGGGCGGACGTCGCCGTTCCCGGGACCGTGATCGCGAGGGTCTTTCCGGCGTAGACGTCGTACGCCGTCACGCCGGTGTCATCGCTCGACGGCGTCCAACCGATGAGCGCGCGGTTGCCCTCGCCGGTCTGGTGGACCGAGACGCCGGTGACCTTCGTCGGTGGCGTGGTGTCGACGGTCGCCGTCGTGAAGCTGATCCGCGGCGTGGACGGGAACGGTCCCCCGCCGTTCGGCTTCGGAAGCGACGTGATCACGGCGTCGTGGGTCGTGCCGGGCGCCACGCCCGCGAAGCGGTACCTCGTGGCGTCCGGGCCGACGGTGGCCCGCACCGATGAGTCGTCCAGGGACACCTCGAACCCGGTCGTGCGGTGGGTGCACCAATCGCGGGCCGGGGTCGGGGTCCAGGAGAACGTGGCCGATGTCGCCGTGACGTCCGTGATGGTGAGGCCCGCCGGTTGCGGGGCACCGTAGATGTCGAACCCACATCCCTGGGTCGTGGCGACCGGACTCGGCGCCGAAGTGTTTCCAGCCGCATCCTTGGCGACGACCGACAGGCCGTAGAAGCCGGTCGGCCCGATCGGGAACGCGCTGAAGGTGGAGTGCGTCGTGGTGCCGTCCACGACCTTCTCCGAGCTGGGGTCACCACTGTTCTGCGAGCCGACGGCCCTCAGGACGTATTGCGTCACGCCGACGTCGTCCGTCGAAGGGCCCCAGCTCACGGCGTACGAACCGAAGTCGAGTGGTGTGAGGGTGATCGCGCCGGGCGCCGACGGTGCCTGCGTGTCGGCGGCGAGGGCCGGGGCGGAGGCGAACCCGCTGGCGATGACGGCCAGGACTGCCGCGCGTCCGAGGTGTCGCGCGCGGCGCCGGGGGCGAGGGCCAGGCAGCGTGGCGGCCGGGTGGTGGGACGTAGAGGCCGACATGGGACTCCCGAGGGTGTGTGGGACAGGGACACAGGCCGGGGGCACCTGGGCTACGTCGCGCATCGCGGCGGTGCTGTCAAGCGACGGTCGACGTCGCGGAGTCCGCGGCGATCAGCTGTGCGGTTGTTCCGAGGAGTTCCACGGCGACCCGACGTACGGGAACGCCGAGGACAGGGCGTTGCCTCCGTAGGACGTGCCGTCACGGACGGCATCGCCGCTCAGGATCGAATCCCGGACGTACGTCGGGTAGGTCACGGGGAGGCCGTACCCGGCGAGCAGCCGGAGCATGATCGTGGTCACGTCGTCGCCGACGCGGCGCCCGTTCGGATACCCGGCGGTGTCCCCGAAGAAGAGCCCGAGCGGGTTCGGACTGCTGGTGGGCGCGACGGACGTGTTGAGCCGGAGCATGTCGGCCTGCGTCGACCCGGTCGACGTCGTGATGCCGTTGACCGCCGGCAGGCCCGTGAGCAGGACGGCCTTCAGGTCGGTCCGCGGACGGTTGCCGGCGTTGAACGCGGCGAGGTTCGGGAACGCACCCGGGTAGAGCTGGGGCAGCAGGGTCCCGATCTCCGGGGCGAGCACGCCCGCGGCGTAGGCGCTGTCGCCGGCCGGTGGCTTCGTGTTCCAGGCGTCCTTCGACGCCATCGGCACCAGGAACGCGTTGAAGAACGGGTTGCCGATGCGAGACACCTGGACCCACGGACCCGAGCTGGTCCGGCGGGCGCCGCGGATCGTCACGCGCTGGCGTTCTGCCGTCGCCCAGACGCCGATCACCGGTGACGGGCTCGCCCCGGCTGCGCGGAGGTCGCTGATCGGGACCCTGAGCGCGATCGTGTGGACGTTGAACGTGGCGGCGGTGTCGATCCCGGCCTGCGCCGGGAGCGGAGTCGCGTGCGCGGGGCCGAGCGGACGCAGTCGCAGCTGGTCGTAGATGCTGCCCAGGTCCCCGAAGAACGGGTCGCACCGCTGCCCCGCGAACACGGTGCGGCCACCGGTGATGGCGTGCACGGCCGGTGCGGCGAGGTTCGGCTGGTAGTTCGGGGTCGTGATCGAGCCGACGTTGGACGGCGGGCAGGTGAGGTCCGACGCGAGCAGCACGGGACTCCCGGCGACGCCGCCCGTGGTCGTCGTGCGGGTCACGGAGTAGGTCTGCCGACGGTTCAGGGCCGCACTCGTCGGCGAGCCGACCGTCCCGGTGGCGTAGCGGAAGGTGGTCTTGTCGACCACGGTCGTCTTGAAGCGGAAGCTGTAGGTGACGTCCGCGTCGGCGGTGCCCCGGTTGCTGATGTGGAACGAGTACCGGACGTCCTCGGCGAACTCGTGGAAGTTCGGGCCGCCCGCGGTCTGGAACGGGATGTAGTTGCAGATCAGCGTGACCGTCGTGGGCGCGTCGGGGCTGACGAACGCGAAGAGGTCGGTGCTGTCGACGGCCGGGTCCATCGCGGTCCCGGGTGCGTCGCGATGGGACGACATCAGCCGGCCTCGGCCAGCTCGAGGAGGCGCTTTGCGAGCGCGGGTTCGTGGAAGGTGCGCTCGGTCTCGCCGGTGATGATCGTGATCTCGCCGCGTTCCGCGTGACGGATGCAGGCGATGACGGTGTCCTCCGGGATGTCCGTGGCGGGATCGGCCACGTGCACCGGGGCGCACGCTGACGGGTCGACGGATGCCGCGGGTGCGTCGGCCGTGGCCATGCCGGGTGCCGTGATCGCGGCGGCGAGCGCGGACGCGAACCCGGCCGTTCCGGCGATCATCGTGCGGCGGCTGAGGCCGGTCGACTCGCATGCGTCTTCGTCGTGTTCCACGATGGGCTCCAGCCTGGGTGGTACGGTCGGCGCGTGAACGTTCGCGCCCGACCCCGTGCGACGCTATCACGCACAAAGGCCGTTGCCACGGCGTTTTTCGCGCTGTCACCGCTCGTCTTCGTCTCGCCCGCGGCTGCCCTCAGCCCGGTGCCCGGGTCGCCCTTCGCGACCGGTGCCACCCCGTCCGCGGTCGCCTTCAGCCAAGCCGGGCAGAGGCTCGCCGTGGCGAACCAGGCCGACGACTCCGTGTCCCTGTATGCCGTCGACCCCACGTCGGGGGCGCTGGGTGCCGTCGCGGGGTCGCCGTTCGCCGCGGGTGGCGCGCCGTCGTCGGTGGCGTTCAGCGGGGATGGCTCCAGGCTGGCCGTCGCGGATCTCGCCGACGACACGGTGCGCGTCTTCGCCGTCACGTCGCAGGGACTCGTGCCGCTGTCCGGGTCGCCCTTCGCGACCGGTGCCCAGCCGTATTCGGTCGCGTTCAGCCCGGACGGCACGTTGCTCGCGGTCGCCGACCAGGGCGACGACGACGTCTCCCTGTTCGCGGTGGCCGGTGGCGCGGTCTCGCCGGTCCCGGGTTCACCGTTCGCCACGGGGAGGGTCCCGTACTCGGTCGCGTTCAGCCCGGGCGGAACGCTGCTCGCCGTCGCGAACCAGGGCGACGACGACGTGGCCGTGTTCTCGGCCTCGGGGACGGGCCTCGCCGCGGTGCCCGGATCGCCCTTCCCCACAGGCGACGAGCCGTACTCCGTGGCCTTCCGCCCGGATGGCAGGCAGCTCGCCACCGCGGACTATGCCGGCAACACCGTGTCGGTCTTCTCGGTCACCGGCGCGTCCGTGACCAGGGCCGCCGGGTCGCCGCTCGCCGTGGGAGAGGGTCCGGTCTCGGTCGCGTTCAACGCTGATTCGTCGCTGCTGGCCACGGCGAACTTCGGAGGCGTGTCCACCTCGGTCTTCTCGGTCGTCGGCGCCGCCCCGGTCCCGGTCACCGGTTCGCCCTTCGCGAACGCGTCGGCGCCGATCGCGATCGCCTTCGGCCCGCCGGGGCAGCTCGGGCTGCTGGCCACCGCCTTCGGCGACGGCGGGGTGTCACTCGACGCGTTCCCGCAGACCGCACTTCCGCCCGTCGACCTCGCGGGCACGCAGACCGGCGGCGCACCCGGGGCGACGCGACCTCCGCCGGTGACGGTGTCGCGGCTCGCGTTCACGCCCGCGAGGTTCGTCGTCGGGGCGACTCCGACCGCCCTCAGCGCGCGCGCCCCGAAGAAGAAGACGAAGCCGAAGACGTCCAGGGGCGGCACCACGATCTCGTACACGCTGTCGGGCGCCGGCACGGTCGGGATCGCGATCAGTCGCAAGGTCGCCGGCTTGAAGCTGAAGGGGAAGGGATGCGTCATCCGATCGCCCAAGACGCAGAAGGCGCTCCTCGTCGCGTCGGCCAAGTCGCTCAAGAAGCTCTCGCCCGCCGCGCGCAGAAAGAAGCAGGCCGCCCTCCTCAAGGCCGCGACGTGTGCGGCGCTCAAGGGCATCGGCACGCTCATCCGCGCCGGCTCCGCGGGGCCGCACACGCTGCCGTTCAGTGGGCGACTCGGCAAGTACGCCCTCGCGCCCGGCTCCTACGTCGCCGTGGCCTCGACGGGTCCGGCGAGCCCACCCGCCGCCACCTCCACGGCAGCGTTCACCGTGCTTACGGCGAAGAAGCGCACGGGGTCGTCCGCGTAGGCGGAAGCGCGTCCGTCTCAGTCGCGGATCACGGACCAGACGAGGTCGGTGGTCGCGTCGACGATCTCCCGTCGGGCGTGCCGGGTCCCGTGGACGAGGTGATAGGCCGTCAGCTCGTGGATGCTGCCGACGAGCCCCCGTGCGAGCACCGGGCTGAGCGGCCGGATCGCGAGCTCCGGGTGCGCGGCACGGGTCCGCTCGATGAGGGTCATCAGGAGCTCGGCGAACGCGTCGTGTGAAGCCTCCCGCGCCGCCAGTGCTTCGTCGTCGGTGGCCGCGAAGTCGAGGACCAACGCGGCGACGAGTTTCGGGTGCGCCGACAGCGCGCGGTAGTACGCCGCGGCCGCCTGACGGATGGCGTCCCGTGGATCGCCCTCCAGCGCCACGGACCGTTCGATGCTCCCGATGGCGCCCGAGGCGAGATGCTGATGGAGGGCGTTCACCGCTTCGTCCTTCGAGCGGAAGCAGCGGTAGAACGTACTCAGCGAGATGCCGGCCACCTTCACGACGTCGGCGAGCCGCGAGGCGTGCAGCCCGTCCCGTGCGACCACGACCGCCATCGCGTCGAGGATCCGCTCCCGGAGGGCGACGGCGGGTGACCGCGCCTGCGCGGCGTCCACCCAGGTGGGCGTGCCACCCGGCCAGGGCGTGGGGACCGCCTCACGCATCGGCGCCCGGCACGACCTCGGCGCGCGGGTAGAGCGCGGCGACATCCGCGGCGAACGTCTTCAGGACGGCGCCGCGGCGGACCTTCAGCGTCGGCGTGAGATGCCCGTCCGCGACGGTGAGCTCGAGCGGCAGGATGCGGAATCGGCCGATCGACTCGGCGCTCGACACCGTCGAGTTCGCGGCGGTGATGGCGTCGTCGATCTCGGCGAGGAGCTCCGGATCCTGGACGAGTGCACTGACGGGCTCCTGCGGGCGCTTGCGTTCTGCCAGCCAGAGTTCGAGGCCGTCGGGATCGATGGTGACCAGCGCTGCCAGGAACGGCTGGGCGTCGCCGATGATCATCGCCTGCGAGATCAGTGGATGCGCCCGGATGAGGTCCTCGAGCGGAGCCGGGGAGACGTTCTTGCCGGTCGACGTCACGATCAACTCCTTCAGCCGACCCGTGATGGTGAGGTAGCCGGCGTCGTCCAACGCGCCGAGGTCCCCGGTGCGGAACCACGCGTCCGCGGCGGCAGGTTCGGCGTCGGCGGCGCGATCACCCCAGTACCCGCCGAAGACGTGCGCACCGCGGACGAGGATCTCGCCCGCGTCGTCGATCCGGACGTCGAATCCCGGGAGTGGGCGGCCCACCGTGCCGATACGGCTCGCCTCCGGGGTGTTCGTCGTGGTGGCGGCCGTGGTCTCGGTCATGCCGTAACCCTCCAGGACCGTCAGACCGATCCCGCGGAAGGCGTGCCCGAGCCGCGGCGAGAGCGGCGCTCCGCCGGAGATCCCCCAGCGCAGCTCGCCGCCGAACGCGGCCCTGATCCGCGCGTACACGAAGCGTTCGTACACGCGGTGACGCAGCCGCAGGATCGCCGACGGCTTGCCGCCCCCCTCGGACGCCTGGCTGTACTCCACCGCGACCTGGATCGCGGCGTCCAGGGTCCGGCCCTTGCCCTCCCGTGCCGCCTTGCGCCGCACGCCTTCGAACATGCGCTCGAACACCCGCGGCACGGCGAGCACGAACGTCGGCCGGAAGGTCGGCAGGTCGATGCTCACGCGACCCACGGACGTGTGCCCGGTCCGGATCCCGGCGAGGAGCACCGCGATCTCGATCATCCGGCCGAAGACGTGGGCCAGCGGGAGGAACAGCAGCGTCGAGGCCTCGTCGCCGCAGAACACCGCCTCCAGGCCGTCCAGCGCGGACTCGACCTCGGCGAGGAAGTTCGCGTGGGTGACGGCGCATCCCTTGGGATGGCCGGTGGTCCCCGAGGTGTAGATGATCGTCGCCACCGCGTCGGGGCGGATCGCCTGCCGGCGCTCGCTCAGCGCGTCGCGATGGTCGTCCGAACGGCTCCGCTCGACGAGATCGGCGATCGTCGTCGTTCCCTCGGCATCGCCGTCGATGAGCCACCGGCGCTCGAGGGTGCCCAGGTGCCCGGCGAGGAACTCGACCTGGCTGCGGTTCTCGAACACGCACGCGATCGCCCCCGAGTCCTCGAGGATCCACGAAACCTGGCCGGGCGACGAGGTCGGATAGATCGGGACCACGATCGCCCCGGCCGTCCACAGGGCGACATCGACGAGCGTCCACTCGAACCGCGTCTCGGACATCAGCCCGACCCGGTCACCGGCGTTGATCCCGGCGGCGAGGAACGCGGCGGCGAGGGTCTGGACCCGGTCGTGGAACTCCGCGGACGTGACGGGGAGCCATTGGCTGCCGACACGTTGCTCGAAGGCGACCCGGTCGGGAAAGCGGCGGGCGTTCTCGGCGGTGATGTCGGCCAGCGTCTCCGGCCGACTGGTGCGCCACCAGTACGGTCGGCGCCCCTGCTCGGTGGCGCTCATGCCATGGCCTTCGGAGACAGGAGGGCGATGAACTCCGCGGTGCACGCGGTCGTGCCGTCCTCGCGTTCGAACCCGACGTCGAGCACGACCTCGGTGAAGTCCGGGCCGCGTCGCCTCGTCGATGCGATCGAGACCTGCGCGCGCAGCCGTGAGCCGGCGGGGACCGGTGCGGTGAAGCGCACGAGGTTGCATCCGCGGTTGATGACGGTCTCGACGCCGGTGAGGGGCAGCGTCTCGAAGATCATCGAGGGCGCCAGGCTCAGGACGAGCAGGCCGTGGGCGACGGTTCCGCCAAGCGCGGTACGGGCCGCACGATCAGGGTCGGTGTGGATCCACTGGTCGTCTCCGGTGAGCTCGGCGAACGCGTCGATCTGCGCCTGCGTCACGGTCCACCAGGCGCTGGCGCCGAGGTCTGCTCCGACGTGGTCCGCGAGGTCGCCGTAGGCGATGGGTGCACGGTGGACCTGGGTCATCGCGGCACCGGATCGCCCGACACGTGCTCCAGCGACGCCGCCGGCATCCGCTTGCCCCACCGCACCGACTCGGCGTAGGCGATCAGCGCCGGGAGGTAGTCGCCGAGGGACGGGACCTCGATGCCGTGCGCGCTCAGCACCGCCTCCGTCGCCGGGTCGGAGAAGCTGCAGCTCACGTCGAAGTACGGCAGCAAGGTCGCCGCCTGTCCCATGGCGCGCCGCGCCGCGGCCGCGTCGTCCGGGGGCAACCGGGCGACGAGGGCCGTGAGCGCGGCGTGGTCGAGCACGACGGCCGGCTCGAGGCCGAACACGCTCGCGGCCTGCTCGACGAACTCGCCGACGGACGGCGCCCGGGAGCCCGAGACCAACAGGTGCGTCCCGCCGACCGGCTCGTCGAGCAACGCGACCATCCCGCGCGACACGACGTCGATCGGGACGAGGTCGACGGGCGCCTCCACGTTGCCGGGGGCGACCTGCATGAGTCCCCGAGCGTAGGCGCGGAGCGGGCCGTAGACGACGTTGAAGGCGGTCGTCCAGCCGGTGTGCTGGTCGCCGACGACGATGCTCGGCCGGACGATCTGCCACGGCAGGCCGGACTCGCGCACGAGGTGCTCGGCTTCGAACTTGGACTGTTCGTAGGTGTTCCGGAACCCCTGCCCACGGTCGAGGTCCTCGGGGCCGAAGACCCCGTCGTGATCGCCCGCGACGAACGCCGTGCTGACGTGCATGAAGCGACCGAGCTGCAGGCCGGCCGCGGCCTCGAGCACACGCCGCGTGCCCTCGACGTTGATCTGGCGCTGTTGCTGGAGCGGCAGGTCGAACCCGACCGAGGCCGCGCAGTGGATGATCGTGTCGACGTCGTCGGGCAGGTCCGGGAACGGACCGGTCGTGAGATCGCCGGAGACGAGCCTGAGATCGGGGTGCTCCCACGGCACCGCGCCGCGGACCAGCGCGACGACCGGCCTGCCCACCGCGAGCAGTCGCCGCATGACCTGGCCGCCGATCAGGCCCGTGGCTCCGGTGATGAAGACGGCACCGCGTTTATCGGACAAGGGATCCGCCCATCGCGTGCGCGCCGCCGTCGACGTGGAGGATCGACCCCGTGATGCCGCGGGCGTCCGAGGAGAGCAGGAACCGCGCCGCGGTCGCGACCGGTCCTGGGTCGTTGACGTCCCAGCCGAGCGGGGCCTGCCGGCTCCAGTGGTCCTTCAGCTCGTGGAACCCCTCGATGCCACCGGCCGCGAGGGTCTCCAGCGGACCGGCCGCGACGAGGTTCACGCGGATCCCGCGCCGGCCGAGGTCTCGAGCGAGATACCGCGACACGGACTCGAGCGCGGCCTTGGAGACGCCCATCCAGTCGTAGCTCGGCCACGCGACCGACGCGTCGAAGTCCAGGCCCACGACCGACGCGCCGCGCGGAGCGGCCTCGAGCAGGGGGAGGACGGCCTGCGTCACCGCCTTGAGCGAGAAGGCGCTGATCTCGAACGCCGTCGCGGCGCTCGCGACGGGAGTGTCGAGGAAGTCCCCGCCGATCGCGTCGGACGGCGCGAAGGCGATCGCATGGACCACGCCGTCGAGCCAGTCCCAGTGCTGCTCGACCTCGCCGCGGAGGGCCGCGAGATCGGCGGGGGAGGTGACGTCCAGCTCGATGATCGGGGGCGGGGTGGGGAGGTGCTTCGCCGCCCGCTCCGTCATCCGGCGGGTGCGGCCGAAGCCGGTGAGGATCACCTCGGCGCCGGCCTCCTGGGCCTGGCGCGCGATCTCCCACGCGATGGAGTCCTTCGTGAGGACGCCGGTCACGAGCAGGCGTGACGGCGATCCGTCGGGGTGGACCGAGGGTGGCGGTTGACGGCTCATTGGGGGAAATTCCGAGCGGGACGGGACAGTGGGACAGTGGTGCCGGCGAGGGCGAGGACGGCGGCGACACGCGCGCGGGTATCCGAGGGCGCGATCACCGCGTCGACGTGCCCGTCCTGCGCCGCGCGTTCGGCGGTGAGGTGGTCGGCGGCGTACGCGCCGGCCAGTTCGGAACGACGCGCGACCGGGTCGGCGGCGGCTTCGATGTCTCGACGATGGGTGATGCCGACGGCCTGGGCAGGACCCATCACGCCGAGCTCGGCGTTCGGCCACGCGAAGACCGCGTCGGCACCGAGTCCTCGCGAGTTCATGGCGATCAGCGCGCCGCCGAAGGCCTTCCGCAGGACGACCGTGACGCGGGGAACCGTGGCATCGGCGAAGGCGTGCACGAGCTTGGCGCCGTGACGGATCACGGCACCGCCCTCCTGTTCGGAACCGGGCATGAACCCGGGCGTGTCGACGAGCACGACGAGCGGGACCCGGAACACGTCGCAGGTCCGCACGAAGCGCGCCGCCTTCTGGCTCGCGTCGGCGTCGAGC
>JAVHXX010000068.1 GCA_031119595.1 Patulibacter sp.
GCCCCGACCAAATCGACACTTGCACCCAAGTCAAAACCGGGCGAAGCCCGAAACCAAAAGCAGGCCGAAGGCCGACCCGACCCAGCAGCCGCACCCCCCCGAAACGCCGAAGGGCACCACTCACGTGGTGCCCTTCGTAACGCTGCTGTGGGTCCGCCGACGGGCGGTGCCGCCCGGAGGGCGGCTGGGGTCAGTGGCTGTCGGCGGGGGTGTCGGCCGGGGTCGCCGCCGGGGCGGCGTGCGCCGGGGCGTGGCCGTGGTCGCCGTGGCTCTCGGGGAGGGCCTTGAACTCGTGGACGGCGTCGCGGATCCAGGAGAAGAGGGTCAGCAGGAGGCCGACGGCACCGATGATGAAGAAGATCGGGTGCGGCTGCGTGACGCCGAGGAGCGTGACCGTCGAGAAGACGGCGACGAGCAGCGGCTGCGCGCTGGGGCCGGGGAGGTGGATTTCCTCGCCGACCTCGGGGAGCTTGCGTTCGATGGCCATTACGGCGTGCCTCCGACGTAGATCACGGCTGCGGCGAAGCCGGCGCCGAACATGACGAGCGCGACGAGCGAAGAGATGAGCGCAACGCGGAAGTTGCTTCTCACGAGTGGCTTGTCCATGGGGTTCCCAGTCTAGATGGCGGTTGGGCGATCCGGAAGGCGCGCGTTAGAGGCGCAGATCGCAGACCATCGCGCCGAAGACGAGCGCGAGGTACAGCAGGCTGAAGAGGTAGACACGCAGGGCGAGTGCGCGGCTCGGGCGACGACGCAGGAGCTCCGCGCCGATCAGGAAGACGGCGCCGAGGATCAGCACCGACGAGATGTAGCGGCCACCCATGTGGGCGGTGAAGATCGGCACGAGCGTGCTGAGGATCAGGACGATGGTGCCACCGACGATCCAGTTGCGCGTGTGCTCCTCGCCGCGGACGACGGGCATCATCGGCACGTTCACCTTCGCGTACTCGTCCTTCATCAGGAGCGAGAGCGCGAAGAAATGGGGCGGGGTCCAGAGGAAGACGATCGCGAAGAGGGCGACCGACGTCGCGGTGACGTTGCCCTGGACCGCGGCCCAGCCGACCATCGGCGGGAAGGCACCGGCGGCTCCTCCGATGACGATGTTCTGCGGGGTACGGCGCTTGAGCCAGAACGTGTAGATGAACACGTACCAGACGAATCCGGCGAACGAGAGGCCTGCGGCCAGCCAGTTCACGGTGAGGCCGAGCAGCAGCACCGAGGCGGCCGCCAGGAACATGCCCCACCCGAGCGCGAGCGCGGGGGAGATCCGACCCGACGGGACCGGCCGGTTGGCGGTGCGTCCCATCTGGATGTCGATGTCGCGGTCGTACCAGTGGTTGACCGCACCGGCGCCGCCGGCGGACATCGCGCCACCGAGGACGGTGAGCGCGATGAGCTGGAGCGACGGCAGCCCGGCGACGTACATCGCCGTGACGGTCGTCAGGAGCAGCAGGCTCTGGACCTTCGGCTTCGTGAGCTCGAAGAGGTCCAGGGCGAGCTGAACGCCCCGCGGTCGGACGACCGCGGGGACCGCTGCGGAGGTGGCTGACACCGGGTCAGGCGCTCGCGGTCGCGGACGGGGTCGCCTCGACGGTCTGCGAACGGGCCGCGACCTCCTGGCGAATGTCCTTGAGCGGCTCGACGGAGCGCACGCGCGGCACGACGTCGAAGTTGTTGACCGGCGGCGGCGACGGGATGAACCACTCGAGCGTGTTGGCACGCCACGGGTCCGGACCGGCGATCGGGCCGCGCTTCAGCGAGATATACGCGTTGATCATCGAGAGCAGCAAGCCGAAGGCGAGGATGAACGAACCGATTGTCGAGATCAGGTTGTACGTGCCCCAGTGGCCGATGTCGCCGTACTCGTAGATACGGCGCGGCATGCCGTCGAGACCGAGCGAGTGCTGGATCAGGAAGGTGGTGTTGAAGCCCACGAACATGAACCAGAAGGACCACTTGCCGAGCGACTCGCTCATCATGCGGCCCGTCATCTTCGGGTACCAGTAGTAGAGGCCCGAGGTGATCGAGAACATGGCGCCACCGACGAGCACGTAGTGGAAGTGCGCGACGACGAAGTACGAGTCGTGGAGCTCCCAGTCGATCGGGAAGGTGGCGAGGATGATGCCCGAGATACCACCGATGAGGAACATCGAGAGGAAGCCTACGGCGAACAGCAGCGGCGTCTTGAACTCGATGGCACCGGCGTAGAGCGTGAAGATCCAGTTGAAGAGCTTCACGCCGGTCGGGATGCCGATCAGGAAGGACCCGATCATGAAGAACACGAGGACAGCCGTCGGGCTGGGGGTCGTGAACATGTGGTGGGCCCACACGAGCGTGCCGAGGAAGGCGATCGACGCGGTGGCCGCGGCGACGGCCTTGTAGCCGAAGAGCGGCTTGCGCGAGAAGACCGGCAGGACCTCCGAGATCATCCCGAAACCGGGGATGATCATGATGTAGACCTCGGGGTGCCCGAAGAACCAGAACAGGTGCTGCCAGAGCATCGGGTCACCGCCGGCGGACGCGTCGTAGAAGTGCGTGCCGAAGTGGCGGTCGGTGAGGAGCAGTGTGGCCGCGACGGCGATGACCGGCAGGGCGACGATGAGCATCACCGAGTAGATGAGGATCGTCCACACGAAGATCGGCATACGGCCCCAGCCCATGCCGGGCGCGCGCATGTTCGCGATGGTCACCACGAAGTTGATCGCGCCGACGAGCGACGAGATACCCGTGAGGTGGACGAGGAAGATCCACGCGTCCGTGCCGAAGCCCGGGGTGTAGGCGTCGTCCGAGAGCGGGGCGTAGGAGGTCCAGGCGGCCTCCGGCGCTCCGAAGAACAGCGACGAGTAGAACACGACGCCACCGCACACGTAGAACCAGTACGAGAGGCCGTTCAGCTTCGGGAAGGCCATGTCTCGCGCACCGATCTGGAGCGGGGCGAAGTAGTTGCCGAACCCGGCCATGATCGGGATGACGAACAGGAAGACCATGGTCGTCCCGTGCATCGTGAACATGGCGTTGTAGGTCGCCGGGTCGAGGAGGGTGTTGTCGGGGGCGCCCAGCTGAAGACGGATCAGCAGGGCTTCCGTGCCGCCCAGCACGAAGAAGATGAGGGCGGTGACGATGTACATGATCCCGATCTTCTTGTGATCGGTCGTCAGGACCCACGCACGCCAGCCGGTGAGCTCGCGCTCGACCGAGTGGGTGGTGAGGAGGGGGACGCGCGGGAGCGTGGGCTCCGTCGTCTTGGTGGTCACGTCTGCGGCAGCCATGGTCTTACTCCGTCCGCTACTTCAGCGTTTCGCCGGCGTCGACGACGGCGCGCTGCTTGGCACCTTCGACCTTGGCCTGTTCGAGTTGAGCTTGCTTGTCGGCGAGCCACTTCGTGAAGTCCGCGGGGGACAGGGCGTGCACCGACAGGGTCATGTTGGCGTGGTTCCGGCCACACAGCTCGGCGCACTGGCCGCGGAACACGCTGCCGGCCTTCGAGGCGGGGATCTTGAACCAGGTCCAGTTGTGGAAGCCCTGGACGGCGTCGAACTTGCCGCCGAGCTGGGGCACCCACCACGAGTGGATGACGTCCTGGGACGTGATGTCGAGGAGGACGGTCGTGTTGGTCGGGGCGTACAGATCGCGGTACGCGTAGACGTTGGGCGTCGACGGGTCACCGTCGTCGTAGGTGAAACGCCAGCCGTACTGGAAGGCGGTGATGATGATGTGCATCGCCTTGCCGTCCGGCGGGATCTTCTGGTTGGTGCCGGGATCCTTGGCGATGGTGGTGGTCTTGTAGCCGGAGGCGTCCGAGTTCGGGGGATCGCGGATCTCACCGAGCTTGAAGAAGGACACGACGGCGAGAATGATCACGAGGACGGCCGCGCCGCCCGTCCAACCGATCTCGAGCTTCGTGTTGCCGTGGATCTGCTGCGCCTCGTGGCCGCGACCCGCGCGGAACTTCCACAGGGTGTAGACGAGGAGGCCTTCCACCAGGAAGAACACCACGAGCCCCGTGATCATGAGGATCAGGTAGAGCGAGTGGATCGCGTCGGCGTTCGGCGACCCTCCATGCTCGGTGGAGATCCAGTTCGCGGAGGCGTTCTGGGCGAAGAACAGTGGGGCTGAGGCGGCGGCTGCGAGGGGGATGAAACCCTTGCGCAGACGCGCTACGAGAGACTTGCGCGGCACGACCGGCGGGATTCTAACGCTGAGCCGGTCGGCGTGGCATTTGACCGGGTCATCTGGCGCGCGCGATCCGCTCTGGCGGGGTGTTCGATGCTTCCGGTTTGCTTCTCGCGCGGGCGCGCGCGAGAGCGAAATCGCCACGCGGGGCGCTCGCTCTAGACTCGCACCACGCATGCGTCCCCCGGTGCCCAACAGCGACGTCGACCCCGAAGACGAGGCCGACGCCGGCCCCAGCGGGGCCGCGGCGCCCGCTCCCGAGACCGGTCCGCCGGCCACCGAGCACGAGCCCCATCCGCGGCTGCACGCCGCCGAGGAGCAGGTCCACCGCGAGGTCGTCGCCGTCGCGAAGGTCGTCGATCCCGACGACTTCTCCGACGACGATGACGACGAGGAGGAAGACGACGAGCCGCGCTTCGACCTCGGTCGCAAGCAGATCATCTTCGGGCTCGTGGCCGTCGCCGTGATCGTGGGCGTGCTCTACGTCGGCCTGCCGCTCCTGCCCGGTGTCGCGGAGAGCTTCGGCCGCATCAAGGACGGGCAGCCGCTCTGGCTCGCCGCCTCGTTCGGATTCTCGTTCGCCTCGTTCGTGGGTTACGTGATCCTCTTCCGCGGGGTCCACCAGCTCAAGGACAGCGACCGGATGACGTTCTCGGCCAGCTACCAGATCGTGATGGCCGGTCTGGCCGCCAC
The DNA here is from genome assembly GCA_031119595.1 of Patulibacter sp. Taxonomy (GTDB): domain Bacteria; phylum Actinomycetota; class Thermoleophilia; order Solirubrobacterales; family Solirubrobacteraceae; genus JAGIBJ01. The sequence goes on from JAVHXX010000068.1 coordinate 4,867, forward strand.
GCGCATCCTCGCCGCAGGTGGTGCAGGCGGCCTCGTCATGAGCGCATGGGCGCTCCGTCAGGCGGGCATGGATCGGCGCGAGGTCGCCGACCGCACCCTCACCTTCCTCTGCCTCATGTACTTCCCGTTCATGCTGGCGATCATCGTCGGCGGCCTGGGGCTCCGCTGGGGCCTGTTCCCCGGCCCGCACACCTGGGGGATCACCGTGCTGCCGGCGCTGTTCGGTGCCGCTGCCCTCGCCCTGGCCATCGGCACGGCCCTGATCCCGAGCGACCTCGAGCGACGCCTCGCGAAGTCGGCGGCCGGCGGCGGTCGGTTCTCGCGGATCGCCGCGCGCCTCGCGAACCTGCCGGCGGCGATGTCGACCGGCGTGCGCGGAGCCTGGGAGCATGCGCGCCACGGCGACTTCGTCACGTTCGGAGCGTTCCTGTACTGGGCCGCGCAGGTCGCGTCGCTGTGGGCGGCGTACCGCGCGTTCGGATCGAGCCCGCCGGTCGCCGTCGTCACGCTCGGCTTCTTCCTCGGCATGATCGGCAACCTGCTGCCTCTGCCCGGCGGCGTCGGCGGTGTCGACGGCGGCATGATCGGCGCGCTGGCCGCGCTCGGGCACGGCGGTGGCGTGGCGGTCGCGGCGGTGCTCACCTACCGCGTGTTCGCGTTCTGGCTGCCGACGATCCCCGGCTTCATCGCCTACCTCCAGCTCCGGCGCACCGTCGCCGGCTGGAAGGAGGAGCGCCGCCAGGAACGTGCGGCGGCCCGTGCCGCCGGTGGCACCGGTCGGCCAGGGTCCGAGTCTCCGGCCGCGGGCTGAGCCCAGCCGCCCGAGCCGCAGCCCGACCGTCGATCGGGCTCGTGGTCGCGGTCCCGCCGCGGCCCCGCGGTATCTGACGAACTGCCCGATTGTGGGTCAGGTCACCCAGTCGTCCGGCTCGGGGCGCGACGCCCCTCCGGCGTACTAACGTCAGTGGCATGAGTGACCGCATCGAGAACGTCGTCGTCGTGGGCAGCGGCCCCGCCGGCTACACCGCAGCCCTGTACACCGCACGGGCGAACCTCGAGCCGGTCGTGATCGAGGGCTTCCTGTGGGGCGGCCTGCTCCAGCAGACCACCGACGTCGAGAACTTCCCGGGCTTCCCCGAGGGCATCATGGGCCCGGCGCTCATGCAGAACATGCGCGACCAGGCCGAGCGGTTCGGCGCGAAGCTCATCAGCGACCTCGCGACCGAGATCAAGCTGTCCGACGAGCCGGGTGGCGTGCACGAGGTGCATGTCGGCGATGACGTCTACCGCACCCGCTCCGTGGTCCTCGCCATGGGCGCCGAGCACAAGAAGCTCGGCGTCAAGGGCGAGGAGGAGCTCGGTGGCCGCGGCGTCTCCTACTGCGCCACGTGCGATGCGGCGTTCTTCCGCGACCTCCCGACGCTCATCGTCGGCGGCGGTGACTCCGCGATGGAGGAGGCGATCTTCCTCGCGAAGTTCTCGTCGAAGGTGATCGTCGTGAACCGCCGCGACGAGTTCCGCGCGTCGAAAATCATGCTCCAGCGCGCGCAGGAGACCGAGAACCTCGAGTTCCTCACGCCCTTCGTCGTCGACGAGTTCGCGCCCGGGGAGAACGGCGCCCTGAACGTCGCCCACCTGCGCAACCCGAACACGGGCGAGACGCGCGAGATCGAGGTCAAGGGCGCGTTCATCGCGATCGGCCACGAGCCGCAGAGCCACCTCGTGCGTGATCACCTCGCGACCGACGAGGAGGGCTACGTCATCGTCGAGGGGCGTTCCTCGCGCACGGCCCGCCACGGCGTCTTCGCCGCAGGCGACCTCATCGACCCGTCGTACCGCCAGGCGATCACCGCCGCCGGTTCCGGCTGCTCCGCCGCACTCGACGCCGAGCGGTACCTCCGCGACGTGCCGCTGCGCGACGAGGAGAAGGACTCCGTCCAGACGGCCTAGCGCCGTCCGCGCCGCGGCGGCGGCGCGATCTGCTCCCGGGCGTCCGTCGACCGGACGCCCGCGGGGTGCCGCCGCGACCGCGGCCAACGCCCGCCGCGCGCCGTTACTTGGTCGGCGCGGGGGTGGAGCCCGGCGCGCGTCGCGGCCGCGTCGCCTGCCGTGCCCGCTCGACGAGGAAGTCCGCCGTGCGGACGATCTCGGTCGAGAGTTCGTCGACGTCCGGGATGGTGATCGGGTCGGCGGTAAGGCCGATGCGGATCGAGCCGTTGTAGGAGACGGCTGCGGCCGCGAGACCGCGCTCGCCGGTGAGCGGCATGATCGGGAAGACGGCGAGGAGCGCGCGGCCGAAGAGCTCGCGCGTCTCGCGCGGGCCCGGGACGTTCGCGATGAGGATCGCGCGCCCGTCGCCGCCGGCGGCGAGGCGGGTGGCGTCGGCGAGGACCGTCGGCGCGGCGAAGCGGTACATGCGGGCGATCTCGTCGGCGCCGAGGGCGTCGCCGGCCTCGACCGCACGAGCGGTCGCGGCCTGCACGGCGCGCAGCGACTCGACCGGGTCGGCGCGGTGGAGGGGAAGCGGCATCTCGATCGGGTCGAGACGCACGCCGCCGTCCTCGCCGCGCTTGGCGATCGGCACGAGCGCGGACACGGACAGGCCGTGCGCGCGAAGACCTTGCGCATGCCGCCAGCGACGCACGCCGCCGGCGATCGACGCGACGACCGCATCGTGGATGGTGCCGCCGAAACGGTCACGCACGACGCGGAGCTCGTCGAGCGGAAGGGTGACGGTGGAGAACGCACGCTGCTGGCCGCCGCTGCTGTGGAGCGGGCGGTCGTCGCGACCGCGACGCAGCGCCGTCTCGACAAGGCTCCCGGCCGTGTGGCGGGCGACGGAGCCGACGAGCTTCGACGGCTTCCGCGCGATCGACGCCGCCGAGAGCGGTGCCTGGAAGAAGCGGTTCGCGATGGTGCCCGCGCCCATGGCGGCGAGCTGGGCATCCGACGGCGCGGGGCGCGGCAACCACCGCAGGGCCTCCTGCGACGGACGGTCGGCGAAGAGGGCGGTGACGAGGTCGACGGCGACGCCCCGCTCCACGAGCGCATACGACGTCTTCGCGAGGATCGCGAAGTGGCCGCGCGCCAGGCCCTCGATGACCCACAGCTCCCAGAGCGGCTTGGTCACGTCGAGGGGGGTGGAGAGGATGCGGGCGACGTTGCGCTCGAGGAGTTCGTCCGTGCCCGGGCGCGGCAAGGCCGCACGACGCAGGTGGTAGTCGAGGTTGAAGGTCGGGTCGTCGATCCAGCGCAGCGGGCCGATCGGCGGGTCGACGACGCGCTGACGGGTGCGCGGCGACGCCGACAGACGGGCGCGCACGTGCGAGCGAAGCTCGTCGGCGGTCGGGGGCGGACCCTCGAAGATCAGCAGGGTGCCGACGTGCAGCCTCCCGGCGTCTCCGCGCTTGAACAGCGCAGCGTCTTGGCGTTCGAGCTCGTCGGCGTACCCCATGGTCTGAGGGGGCAGTCTAGACTCGCGGCCGTGCCTCGTCGTGATTCCGCGCACGCGCCCGTGGGCGCGCCTGCACTCCGACCCCGGAAAGCCAGCTTTTGCGGGCGCTGATCGTCGGAGGAGGTGAGCGCGGTCTTGCACTCGCGCGCCGGCTGCGCGCGTCCGACGACGCCGTGCGGATGTCGAGTCGGCGGCCGGAGCGCCGCGCGGCGATCGAGGCCGTCGGCGCCGAGTTCCTCGTCGCCGACCCCGACCGCATCGTCACGCTGCGGTACGCCTGCGAGCACGTGACGATCCTCGTGTGGGCACTCGGCACGGCCGTCGGTGAGGATCCCGACCAGCTCGCCGCGCTCCACGACACCCGACTCTCGATGATGCTCGAGCGCACCATCGACACCACCGTACGAGGTGTCGTCTACGAAGGGCGTGGCACGTTGCCGCCCGAGGTCTTCGAGACGGGCCGCGCGGTGGTGGAGCGCATGTGCCGCAAGAACGAGATCCCGTTCGCGGTGCTCGACGCGGACCCCGCCGAGACCGAAGCCTGGGCGGACGAAGCGCACACGGCGATCACGGCGCTGCTCGCACGCGATCGCGGATAGGCTCCCTCGCCGTGTCATCTGCCCCCGTGATCGAAGTCCAGGGCCTGCGCAAGCGGTTCGGGGACTTCGAAGCCGTCCGAGGAATCGACCTCTCCGTGGAGCGCGGCGAGGTCCTCGCGATCCTCGGCCCGAACGGTGCCGGGAAGACGACCACCGTCGAGATCCTCGAGGGCTACCTCGACCGCGACGGCGGCCAGGTGACCGTGCTCGGGCAGGACCCGGCCGGCGCGCCGCGCGCCCTCCGTCAGAAGATCGGGATCGTGCTCCAAGAGTGCGGCATCGACCGCTTCCTCACGGCCCGCGAGGTGCTCCAGCAACACGCGAGCTTCTACCCGTCGCCGCGTGATCCCGACGAGCTCCTCGAGCTGGTCGGGCTCACCGAGAAGGCCGGCGAGCGCGTGAAGCGGATGTCCGGCGGGCAGCAGCGCCGCCTCGACCTCGCCCTCGGCATGGTCGGGTCCCCGGAGTTGATCTTCCTCGACGAGCCCACCACCGGCTTCGACCCGGCCGCGCGCCGTCAGGCCTGGGACATCGTCCGCAAGCTCTGCGAGGGCGGAACCACCGTCGTCCTCACCACCCACTACCTCGACGAGGCCCAGGCGCTCGCCGACCGCGTGATGGTGTTCGCGCACGGCGAAGTCGTCGCGAGCGGCACCCCGTCGGATCTCGCGAGCCGCTCGGGCGGGTCGATGATCAGCTTCGAGCTGCCCGCCGGCGTGGCCGCGGCCGACCTCCCGGCGAGCCTCGCCGGCTCGGCGCGCCAGGACGGCGGCCACGCCGGCGCGCTCGTCGTCGAGTCGACGACGCCCACCGCCACGCTCCACGAGCTCACGGGCTGGGCGCTCGAGCGCGGCGTCGAGCTCGGTGCGCTGAGCGTCGCGAGGCCGTCGCTCGAAGACGTGTACCTGCGCCTGATCGACGACGAGGAGACCGCGCAGGCCGCGGCCGCGAAGGAGTCCGTCGATGCGTGAGTTGACCCTGCTGTACCGCCAGGTCGGCTACGAGCGCAAGAGCTACTTCCGCAACCCCGCCGCGGCCGGGTTCAGCTTCATCTTCCCGGTGATGTTCCTGGTGATCTTCGGCGTGCTCTACGGCTCGGAGAACATCACCATCGGCGCGAAGCAGGTGAAGGGCATCCAGTACTCGGTGCCGCAGATCCTCGTCTTCTCGGTGGTCGGCACGACGTTCGTGTCGCTCGTGATCAACCTCTCGCTGCGGCGCGACTCCGGCGAACTCAAGCGCAAGCGCGGCACGCCCGTGTCGCCCGGGGTGATCCTCGGCGGCGTCGTCGGCAACGGCGTGCTGATGTCGCTGATCATGACCGTGCTGGTCCTGCTGATCGGCGTGCTGCTCTTCGGCGTCCACGTCGACCTCGACCGCCTGCCGACCCTCATCGTCACGGTGATCCTCGGAGCGCTGGCGTTCTGCGCGCTGGGCGCCGCCGTGGCCGCGCTCGTGCCCAACGGCGACGCCGCCCCGGCCTTCGCGAACATCGTCATCTTCCCGCTGTACTTCCTCTCGGGCGTGTTCATCCCGGACATCCCCAAGGGCATCGCGAACGTCGCCGAGTTCCTGCCGCTGAGGCCGTTCCTCCAAGCGCTGTACCGCGTGTTCGACCTCTCCCGGGCAGGCACCGCCACGCCCGACTGGGGGCATCTCGGCGTGGTGCTGGTGTGGGGTGTCGCGGGTGCCGCGATCGCGATCCGCTTCTTCCGCTGGACGCCTCGGCGGTAACGCCCGAGCGGCCGTCCTGCGAGATACCGCAAGATGGTCGAATGCGGTGTACCGGACGGTTGTGCGGTCCGGTGCAACGGTCGTGGGTCCCCCCGATAGTGTGGCCGGTGATTCCCTGATGGAGACGCTATGTCGATCTTTCTGACCGGCGCCACTGGCCTCATCGGTCGCCACCTCGTCGAGGTGCTCCTGCGCGACACCGACGCGCCGCTGTTCCTGCTCGTGCGCGAGTCGACGCTGCCCAAGCTCGACGCCTTCATCGAGCGGTGGGGGAGCGACGCCCGCAGTCGCATCCACCCGGTCGTCGGTGATCTCGACGCGCCGTCGCTCGGGATCGACAAGGCCTGGGTCAAGGAACACCAGGGCAAGATCGACCACTTCTTCCACCTCGCCGCGCTCTACGACCTCGGCGCCAGCGCCGCCGACAACGCCCGCGCGAACGTCTACGGCACCCGCCACGCCGTCGACGCCGCCGGCGACCTGCAGGCCGGCTGCTTCCACCACGTCTCGTCCATCGCGATCGCCGGCCGCTACGACGGCGTGTTCCGCGAGGACATGTTCGACGAAGGCCAGGAACTGCCCACCGCGTACCACCGCACGAAGTTCGAGTCCGAGCGGATCGTCCGCGAGGAGAACGACGTCCCGTGGCGCGTCTACCGCCCGTCGGTCGTGGTCGGCAACTCCTGGACCGGCCAGATGGACAAGATCGACGGTCCGTACTACCTGTTCCCGCTCATGCGCGGCCTCCGGTCCGTCGTGCCGCCCTTCGTGCCGATCGTCGCCCCGGACGTCGGCGACACGAACATCGTCCCCGTCGACTACGTCGCCGAGGCGCTCGCCCACCTCTCGCACCTGCCCGACCTCGACGGGCGCGCGTTCCACCTCACGCACCCGGCACCGCAGCGCGTCGTCGACGTGTGGAACGCCTTCGCCAGCGCCGCCGGCGCACCGCAGATCACGGTGGCCCTCGACCGTCGCCTCACGTCGATCGTGCCGACCGAGCTCACCGACATCGCCTTCCGCGGCAACGCCCTCAAGCCGCTCCGCAAGCTCGCCACCGAGCCGCTCGGCATCCCCGACGACGTGATCGGCGAGCTCGCGCTCGTCCCCGTCTTCGACGCCACCGACGCTCGCAGACTGCTCGCCGCCGCCAGCATCGACCCGCCCGAGATCGAGGACTACGCCGGACGCCTCTGGGAGTACTGGGACCAGCGCATGGACCCGGTCCGCCCGCACGTCGGCCGGAAGGCCCGTGCCGCGCTGCGCGGCAAGACCGTCCTCGTCACCGGCGCCTCATCCGGCATCGGCAAGGCGACCGCCCTCAAGGTCGCCGCCGCCGGCGGCATCCCGCTCCTCGTCTCGCGCACCCGCGACAAGCTCGAGGAAGTCCAGAAGGAGATCGAGGAGCAAGGCGGCACCGCCCACGTCTTCCCCTGCGACCTCTCCGACCTCGAAGCGATCGACCAACTCGTCGAGGACGTCACCCGGGACCACGAGGTCGACGTCCTCGTTAACAACGCCGGCCGCTCGATCCGCCGCTCCGTCTCGCTCAGCTACGACCGCTTCCACGACTACGAGCGGACGATGCACCTCAACTACTTCGCCCCGGTCCGGCTCACCCTCGGCCTCCTGCCGCACATGGTCGCCCAAGGCGGCGGCAACGTCGTGAACGTCACCACCATCGGCGTCACCACCCTCGTGCCGCGCTTCTCGGCATACATCGCCAGCAAGTCCGCGCTCGACGCCTTCAGCCAGGTCATCAACTCCGAGATGGTCAGCAACAAGGTCGTCGTGACCTCCATCCGCATGCCGCTCGTGCGGACCCCGATGATCACGCCCACCAAGGCCTACGACTACTTCCCGGCCATCTCCCCCGAAGACGCCGCCGACCTCATCATCGAAGGCGTCGTCGGCAAACACCGCACCATCAACACCGGCGTCGGCAGCCTCTCGCAGGTCATCCACGCCACCGCACCGCGCTTCGCCGACCGCGTCAAACACATCGGATACCGCGTCTTCCCGGACTCCCTCGCCGCCATCGGTGCCTCCGGCGCCGACGACAAGATGGGCTCCCAAGGCACCATCGAACAACGCGTCGTCGCCGCTCTCCTCCGCGGCATCCACCTGTAGGTGGCCGGTTCGCCTGGCGGCTCACGGTCTTGGTGAGCTGAGCGGATCTCGCTTGCATCTTCCGTCCGCGTGCGACTGGCCCGGCCTGGCGGCCTAAACCAGTCGCACGCGAACGAAATCTGCGGCGCGATCTCTCGCTCAGCGCTCGTGGTTGCCAAGCGTCTGAGGGAC
>JAVHXX010000069.1 GCA_031119595.1 Patulibacter sp.
CCTCTACTCCGACGACGGGTCGTCGGTCGCCGACGTCGTGCGTCAGGGCCTGCTCGCGCGCGGGTGGACCGTGGGACTCGCCGAGTCGTGCACGGGAGGGCTCGTCGCCGCGAAGCTGATCGAGCCGGCGGGGGCGTCGGCCTATGTGCGCGGTGGAATCGTCGCGTACGACAACCAGGTCAAGATCGACGCGCTCGGCGTGCCGGCGGCGCTCATCGAGGCCCACGGCGCGGTGTCGGGCGAGGTCGCCGCGGCGATGGCGACCGGCGCGGTCGAGCGGCTCGGCTCGGACACCGCCATCTCCGTGACCGGCATCGCCGGCCCGGACGGAGGCACCGAGGAGAAGCCGGTCGGCACCGTGTGGGTCGGGGTGGCGCTCCCGGGCTCCGAACCGCTCACCCGGAAGATGGTGATCCCGGGCGATCGTGGCGCGATCCGCGAACGCGCGGTGACATTTGCCTTGCACGCGCTGCGGACCGCGCTCGAGCGGGTCTGATCGCCCGCGGACGCGGGCTTTCCGCGCAGTTCCTCCTGCGATTCGGCACGGTGCGTGACGGGCGCGGAACCCCTTGATCCATAGGGTCCGTCCGGACCAGACCGTACACTTGTTCCCCTACCCGGAACAGGTACCTCCCGACCGGAACCCGAGGATCATGGCTATCACCGAACAGACCGACAAGGCAGCCGAGAAGGCCGCAAAGGCAAAGCTCGACGCCCTCAACGGCACGCTGTCGCAGATCGACAAGCAGTTCGGCAAGGGCTCCGTCATGCGCATGGGCGACGACGACGCGATCATGAAGGTGAGCGCGATCCCGACCGGGTCGCTCGCCCTCGACCTCGCACTCGGCATCGGTGGTATGCCGCGTGGTCGCATCGTCGAGATCTACGGCCCGGAGTCCTCCGGTAAGACCACGCTGGTCTACCACGTGCTCGCCGAGGCGCAGAAGCTCGGCGGCACCGTCGCCTTCATCGACGCCGAGCACGCGATGGACCCGGTCTACGCGAAGAACATCGGCCTCGACGTCGACAACCTCCTCGTCTCCCAGCCGGACTACGGTGAGCAGGCGCTCGAGATCGCCGACATGCTCATCCGCTCGGGTGCCGTCGACGTGGTCGCGATCGACTCCGTCGCCGCGCTCACGCCGCGCGCGGAGCTCGAGGGCCAGATGGGCGACACCACCGTCGGTCTGCAGGCGCGCATGATGAGCCAGGCGATGCGCAAGCTCGCCGGCACGCTCTCGCGCACGAACACGCTCTGCCTCTTCACGAACCAGATCCGCGAGAAGGTCGGCGTCATGTTCGGCACCCCGGAGACGCAGCCGGGTGGTCGCGCACTGAAGTTCTTCAGCTCGCAGCGCCTCGACATCCGCCGCATCGAGACCCTCAAGGACGGCCAGGCGGCGATCGGCAACCGCGTCCGCGTGAAGGTCGTCAAGAACAAGGTTGCCCCGCCGTTCCGTCAGGCGGAGTTCGACATCGAGTTCGGCAAGGGCATCTCCGGGTCCGGCTCGCTCATCGACCTCGGCATCGAGCACGACGTCATCACGAAGTCCGGCTCGTTCTTCTCCTACGAGGACACCCGCCTCGGTCAGGGACGCAACAACGCGAAGGGCTTCCTCGAGGAGAACGCCGACATCGCGCAGGCCATCCAGGACAAGATCTACCGCGCCGTGGGCATGGAGCCGGGTGGCGGCGCGGCGCTCGACACCGACATCGACGCGCTCGATCCCGACGGCCCGGGCGGGCTGCTCGCGCCGCCGGAGCCGGAAGTGCGCCCGCACCGCCCCGACGCGAAGTAAGCCAGGGCCGTGACGTCCGACGGCGACGCGTCGCTGGCCGACCTCGCCGCCCGTATCGCAGCGATCGAGGCCTCGAGCACCGCGAAGGTGCCGGGGCCTCGCGCTCGTTCCGCTGACGACACCGCGGCTGCCGGGCGCGGTGCCGTCCAGGTCGGCGTCGGCGATCTGCCAGGCGGCGAAGCACGCACGCAGGCAGAACTCGATGCCGCCCGCGCGGCGGCGTCCGGCGAGCCGGTCGGGGCGTCAGGCGGTCTGGGCGGCGCCGCGAGCGGGGGAGACGGCGAGCCGGCGCTCCCAGAACGCGACGTCGACGACGTCCGCGGACCGTCGCTCGTCTCGCTCGAGGGTCAGCTCGCGCACGACGAGGCGCTCGGGGTCGCGCCCGACGGCTCATCGCTCGAGGCGGCGGCCGCAGCGGCGCAGCGGCCGAAGCGCAAGAAGAAGGAGCCGAAGGCCGAACTGGCCTTCGCCGACGCCGCGCCACACCAGCGGGCGATCGACCTCGCCTACAAGCTCGTCAGCCGCCGCGAGCACACGGTCAAACAGGTCCGCGACAAGCTCGCGGCCAAGGCATGCGAGCCGGCGGCCATCGACGAGGCCATCGCCGAACTCGGTCGGTACGGCTTCATCGACGACGAGCGCTACGCGAAACTGTTTGCCGAGGACAAACGCCGGCTACAGGGCTGGGGCGCCCGCCGCATCCGCATGAAGCTCACCCAGGACGGCATTTCACGAGATCTGCTCGACCGGCTCTTCGCCGACGACGAGGAAGCGCTCGATGCCCCGAGCGAACTCGAGGTGGCGCTCGCGTTGCTCCACCGCAAACAGCCCGATCTCTCCGACGTGAAGGTCAAGTCCCGTATGGCCGGCATGCTCGCGCGGCGGGGGATCGCCAGCTCGGTCGTCTTCCAGGCGATCCGCCAGCACGAGCGCGGCGAGGACTGACCGGGACGCCCGTCGGCCGGTCGCGGGCTCGGGCCCGCATTGGCCTACGAGTGGTGGGGGCGGTGCGCCGTCGCGTGGAGCTTCGCGGCGATGGCGAGCGCGAGGTGCGCGATCGCGACGAGGATCGACCACGAGAGGGCGAAGTACACGCCGCCACGCACGTCGGTGGAGTTCGGCGAACCGACCGCCATCGCGATGAAGCCGGCCGCCACGACCGTGATGCCGGCCGCGAGCTCGGCGCGCAGACCGCGGTACGAATGGAGCGCGAGCGCTCCGAAGGTCGACGTCACCAGACCGGCGACGAGGAGCAGCAGCCAGAGGGCCAGCTGCACGTGCTCGTTGCTCCCACCGACGCGGGCGCTGTTCGGGCCACTCGCGAGCGTCGCGCCGATCGCGTACATCGTGAGCGCACCACCGGCCGTGACGATCAGCTCGTTGCGCCAACGGCGGGCACGAACGGAGGTCGGCAGCGACGAAGCGGAGGCGACGCGATGCGCGTCGGTCGGGGAGGCAGCGAGGTCCATTGCCCGAGCCATCGTCGCCGTTCCGGGCACGCTTGAACGGCCTGGCATTGGAATGGACGTTCCTCCGGACACTCGGTGCGAGCGGCCCTCCGAAGCAGCCGAAACGCCCCCTCCGATCGGCCCCGGCCGTATGGAAACGGCCTGATCCCGACACGGCGCTCAAGGTCGACGGCGTGGGTCGCGTCGCGACCCGACCCGAGTCCGCGAGCCTGCCCGGGCGAAGCGCCTCTGCGCCGTGGAACCGGCGGCCCCGACGACACGAAGCGCTGGGGTGACGGGCGGGCCACATACGTGCCCGCCCGCTCCAGCCGCTCTCGGACTCCCCGCTTATTCAGAATGTCCCCGGCGGGTGTGAATCACGTGCCGGGGCATGCGAGACACTCCAGATCCGTAGGGCAGGCCGATGGCCGAAACCATGCGCGTTACCCACGTTGCGCTCAAGGCGCGAGATCCAGTGGGGAGTCGGTCGGACTCCGCATGTTAGCGCCGACCGGCGAACGGCTCGTCACCATCGTGGTCACGGTGCGGCGCACGTCACCCGACGGCCCGTGGCACGGGCGATGACGTGCCGCGGCGGTCGACACGGCGCGGCCGACCACGGCTCGCATCGGCGTTCGCGACGACCTAGGCTCCGCGGTCGATGGCTGCTCCGGAGCTCGAGATCGTGCCGCTCACCGTGGCGGCGCACACGACGATCGCCGCCGACGTCCACCGGTACTGGGTCGGCGGCCGGACGCCTCCGATGCATGTGCTGTTCGTGCACGAATTCGGCGACCTCTCGGTCGTCGCGCTGGCCGGTGACCAGATCGCCGGGTTCCTCTACGGCCTGCGGTCGACGACCGAGCCTGCCGGGTATGTCCACCTGGTCGGCGTCCACGAGGAGTACCGCCGCCGCGGCATCGCCCGCCGGCTCTACGCCGCGTTCGCCGAGCGCGCTGCCGCGACCGGCGCGTCGCAGCTCAAGGCGATCGTCCGCCCGGACAACGCCCCGTCGATCGCGTTCCACACCGCGCTCGGCATGACGGCGACGGCCATCGACGACTACACCGGACCCGGCGAGACGCGCCTGGTCTTCCGAGGCCCGATCGACGACGTCAGGTAACCGAGTCCGACCACCGGCACCCGCCGCCGAACCCGAGCAGCCCAGGCACGGCAGTCCGAGCTGCCGAACCCGAGCAGTCCGAGTCCGAGACCGACGGCCGAACCACACGCGCCGTCGCGATCGCACGCCGACGACCGCGCCCAGTCCGGGACGGCGCCGCACCATGCAGCGCAACGGCCACGAGGGCGGGGGCGGGGTGCCCCCCGGGCGGACCGTGGCGAACGCAGGAAGCGAGTCCTACGAGCGCCCGAAAGGGTGTCCGCCCGAGGGGCACCCCCGCCCCCGGCACACGGCGACACCTCATGCACCGCGACGAAGCAGAACCAGGCCGGTACCCTTCGCAGACGATGGCGAAGCGGTTCCACGTCACCACCTTCGGGTGCCAGATGAACGAGCACGACTCCGAGCGCATGAAGGGCATGCTCGAGTCGCTCGGCTACGCCGAGACGGGTGCGCGCGAGGACGCCGACCTCATCCTCTTCAACACGTGCTCGATCCGCGAGAAGGCCGACGAGCGCTTCGTCGCACACCTCCAGGACGCCAAGGGCATCAAGCGCCGCAATCCGGGCACGATCATCGGCGTCGGTGGCTGCTGGGCGCAGTCGATGAAGGACCAGGTCTTCGCGCAGTTCCCGTTCGTCGACGTGGCCTTCGGTCCGGGGCAGGTGCCGAAGCTCGCCGAGTTCCTCACCACCGATTCGATCACCGCGCAGGGCTACTTCGAGTTCGAGGGCTTCCCGGCGCATCTGCCCACGAAGCGCGACCGCCCGCACCAGGCATGGCTGCAGATCTCCGTCGGCTGCAACATGAAGTGCTCGTACTGCATCGTGCCGAGCACCCGCGGTCGCGAGAGCAGCCGCCCGTTCGAGGAACTCGTCGACGAAGCCCGCCGCCTCGCGGACGACGGCGTGGTCGAGATCACGCTCCTCGGGCAGAACGTCAACGCGTACGGCCGCGACCTGCGTCCGCAGCCTCGCAAGTTCGCCGAGCTGCTCCACGCGATCGATGCGATCGACGGGATCAAGCGCGTGCGGTACACGTCGCCGCACCCCCAGGACATCAAGCAGGACGTCGTCGACGCCCACGCGTCGCTCCCCTCGATCTGCGAGCACATCCACCTGCCGCTCCAGGCCGGTTCGAGCCGCATCCTCAAGGCGATGCGCCGCACCTACAACCGCGAGCGGTTCCTCGACCGCGTCGCGATGATCCGGGCCGGCGTGCCGGACGTCGCCCTGTCGACCGACATCATCGTCGGCTTCCCCGGCGAGACCGAGGAGGACTTCCAGGAGACGCTGGAGGTGTGCGAGCTCGTGCAGTTCGACTCCGCGTTCACGTTCATCTTCAGCCCCCGCCGCGGCACCGAGGCGGCCACCTTCACCGAGGGGCTCGTGCCGCCCGAGGAGAAGGTCGAGCGGATGCAGCGCCTCGTCGAGGTGATCCAGCGCAACGCCCACGAGCGCGCGCAGCGGTTCGTCGGCCGCACGATGGAGGTCCTCATCGAGGGGCCGTCGCGCACCGATCCGACCCGCCTGCGCGGCCGCACGACCCACAACAAGGCCGTGAACTTCGAAGGCTTCGGCGAGCCCGGGACCTTCACCCAGGTCGAGATCACCTCGGCGACCAGCCAGACGCTGATGGGCGAGCAGTCGCTCGTCGACCTCGCGCTGCTGCGCTAGAGGCGCCCCCGGAAGCAGCGCGCGGCGGGACCGCCGTTCGCGCCGTTCGCGGTGCTGCGCCTAGCCCTCGTCCTCGAACGCCAGCGCCGTGGTGCGCTGGAGGTGGGCGAGCATCGCGGCGCCGGCCGCGTCCTCGTCGCCGGAGGCGATGGCTTCGGCGATCGCGCGGTGGTCTGCGAGGGAGCGTGCCGGCTGGCCGGGCTTGGCAAGCGACGCGCCCGACGTACTCGCGAACGCCTCCGCCAGTTCGCGCATCAGCATCGTGATGAGCGGGTTGTGCGCGGCATCCGCCACGGCGTGGTGGAAGTCGTGGTCGGCGTCGGTGCCCTGGTCTCCGGCGTCGATCGATGCCGCCATGGCGGTGACCGCCGCCCCGATCGCGTCGAGGTCGTCGTCCGTGCGGCGGCGCGCCGCGAGACGCGCGCTCTGCGACTCGATCGCCTGGCGCACCTCCCAGATGTGCGGGAACTCGGCCTGGGTCTCGGCGAGCTGCTGCGCGAGCATCGGGACGAGCTCGTTCGGGGACCGGGCGAGGTAGACACCGTCGCCGTGACGGATCTCGAGCAGACCGATCGCGCGCAGCGCCGCGAGCGCCTGCCGGATCGAATGCCGGCTCACCCCGAGCTGCACCGCGAGCTCGCGTTCCGGGGTGATCTTGTCGCCCGGCTGGAGCTGCTGGTCGTCGATCAGCTCGCGGAGCCGGTCGGCGATCTGCTCGTGCAACGGCCGCCGCTCGAGCGGCTGGGCGGGGCGCATCTGACCGGACATGGGCGGATCGTAGTTGACAGAGCGGATTGGCGTACTGTTTGATTGGTCGACCAATTTGGACGGCGCTGGATCGGGATGGCTCTCCCCGGACCAGCGTGGTGCGAACCCCCGAAGCACGACCGTCCGCGAATCCCCCTCGCGCAGGAGCCACGATGGCCACATCCACCGAAGAGCCGCAGTTCATCGCGAAGCACGCGCTGTGGACCCCCGAGCAACAGGCCGCTGCCGAGGCACTGCCCGCGCGCATCGAGGAGCTCGGCCTCCGCCAGATCCGGATCGGCTGGGGCGACCAGCACGGGATCGTGCGCGGCAAGTCGCTCACCCCGAAGGAGTTCGCCCGGGCGCTGCAGTCCGGCAAGGACTTCCAGACCGCGACGCTGATCTTCGACACCACGAACAACCCCGCGGTGCCGCCGTTCGGCAAGAACGGCTTCGGGGTCGAGGAGATGACCGGCCTCCCGGACGGCGTGCTCGTTCCCGACCCGCTCACCTTCAAGGTGCTGCCGTGGGCGGACGCGACCGGTTGGATCCTCTGCGACCTGCACTTCCAGAGCGGCGCGCCGGTGCCGTTCTGCACGCGCGGTCTGCTGCGCCGCCAGCTCGACGGTCTCGCCGAGCGTGGGTACGGCCTCAAGTGCGGCCTGGAGATCGAGTTCTACGTGACGAAGCTCGTCGACCCGATGCTCGAGCCCGAGCAGTGCAGCTATCCGCCCGACCCGCCGAAGGTGAAGGCCATCGCGCACGGCTTCCAGTACCTCACCGACAACCACGCCGACGAGGTCGAGGGCATCACCCGCATCCTCCAGGACGCCGTCGAGGAGCTCGGCCTGCCGCTCGCGACGGTCGAGGACGAGTGGGGTCCCGGGCAGTGCGAGTTCACGTTCGACGTGATGGACGGCCTCGAGGCCGCCGACACCGTGCTGCTGTTCCGCTCGGCGGTCAAGCAGATCTGCAAGCGCCACGGCTACCACGCGACCTTCATGGCGCGCCCCGGCCTCCCGAACTTCTTCGCGAGCGGCTGGCACCTGCACCAGTCGCTGGTCGAGATCGACGACGGCGCGAACGCGTTCGCCGATCCCCTCGGCGAGTCGGTGTTGTCGCCGATCGGCATGGAGTTCCTCGCCGGCATCCTCGACCACGCCGCCGCGGCGTCGGTCTTCACGACGCCCACGATCAACGGCTACAAGCGTTTCCGCCCGAACTCGTTCGCCCCGAGCAAGATCGGCTGGGCCCAGGAGAATCGTGGCGCGATGATCCGCGTGATCGGGCAGCCCGGCGATCCGGGCGCGCATCTGGAGAACCGCGTCGGCGAGCCGACCGCCAACCCGTACCTGTTCCTCGCGTCCCAGGTGGTGAGCGGACTCGACGGGATCGATCGCGGGCTCACGCCCCCGCCCGCCAGCGAGGAGGCCTACGAGGACGACCGCGCGCCGCTCCCGGCAAGCCTCATGGATGCGATGGCCGCTCTCCGCGAGGACCCGCTCTTCGCGACGGCGTTCGGGCAGCCGTTCGTCGACTACCTCCTGACCGTGAAGGGCAGCGAGGTGAGCCGGTTCCTCCAATCGGTCACTGACTGGGAACACCGCGAGTACTTCGAGATGTACTGATGAGCGACCTGAGGGTCGCGCTGGCCCAGACGTCGCCCGTGTGGTTCGACCCGCTGGCGACGGCGCAGAAGGCCGCCGCGCTCGTGGCCGACGCCGCGGCCGGCGGGGCGCAGGTCATCGCCTTCCCGGAGACGTTCGTGAGCGGGTATCCGCTGTGGCCGTCACGCACCGGCGGAGCAGCCTTCGAGGACGACGCCCAGAAGGGCGCGTTCTCGGTGTACCTCGACGCGGCCGTGTTGGCCGACGGGCCGGAGGTGGCGGTGATCGCCGAGGCCTGCGCGCTCCATGATGTGTTCGCGTTCGTCGGCGCGACCGAGCGCGGCAGCGGCACGGGCCACGGCACGACCTTCTGTTCGATCATCGCGATCGACCCCGGGGACGGTGTGGTCGGCGTGCACCGCAAGCTCGTCCCGACGCACGACGAACGCATGATCTGGGGCCGCGGCGACGGCGCCGGCCTGCGCACGTACGAGGTCGGCGGGGTACGGATCGGCGCGCTGAACTGCTGGGAGAACTGGATGCCGCAGGCGCGTCACGCGCTCTACGCCGACGGTGAGGACGTCCACATCGGGCTCTGGCCGGGGTCCGTGTCGCTGACGAGCGACATCACGCGCTTCATCGCGATGGAGGGCCGCGTGTGGTCGCTCGCCGTCGGCGGCGTGCTCGACTATGCCGGCCTGCCGGAGCGCTTCCCGCTGCGCGACGAAGTCGTCGCCTGGCCGCACGAATCGCCCTTCGACGGCGGCTCGTGCGTCGCGGCGCCCGGAGGCGGATGGGTCGCGGAGCCTACCGTTGGTGACGTGGGCCTGCTCTTCGCCGACCTCGACCTCGACGCGGTCCGCCGCGAACGGCTCTCGTTCGACGTGGCCGGGCACTACGCGCGCCCCGACGTCTTCGCGGTCACGGTCGACCGGCGCCGTCAGAGCGCGTCGACCTTCGTGGAGCGTTGATGCGGCCGATCCTCGTCCTCGAACACGAACGCGACTCGCCACCTGCCCTGCTCGGCGCCTGGCTCGATGCCCGCGGCCTCGCCTGGGAGCACCGCACGCTCGCGGACGGACTCCCGGCCGACCTCGGCGCCTATGCGGCGGTCGCCTCGCTGGGCTCGACGAACAGCGTCAACGACGACGAGCCGTGGATCGCGGCCGAGATCGGGTTCGTCGAGCAGGTGCTCGCCGCCGGCCTGCCGGTGCTCGGCCTGTGCTTCGGCGCGCAACTGCTGGCACGCGCCGCGGGTGGGACCGTCGTGAAGTCGCCGCAGGAGGAGTTCGGTTGGGTTCAGCCGCTCGGGTCTCCGAGTCTGGTCACGGCGAGTCCGTGGTTCTGCTGGCACGGCGACGCGTTCACGATCCCGCCGGATGCGACCCTCGTCGCGGAGAACGCGGTCTGCCCGCAGGCGTACGTGATCGGCCGCAGCGCCGGGTTCCAGTTCCACCCGGAGGTCGACGAGGCCGTGATCGAGCTGTGGATGCGCGAACGCGCGACCCGTGGCGCGCCGCTCGACCTCTCGCTCACCTCGGCACGGTTTCCGGACCTGTTGCCGGGCTTGCAGGACCGGGCGTTCGCGTTGTTCGACTGGTGGCTGCAGGACGTCGCGGGCCTGGCCGGCGAGACGGCGGGGTCGCCGCCGGTTCGCGCCGGCGGCTGAGCTGCGCCTCCGCCGGCCCGCCCGTGGTCGGCGTGCGATGTCCGGCTCCGTTCAGGCCGTGCTCCGCACCATGAGCCGCGCGCCGATGTCGGCCTCGGGTGCGGTCAGGAGGGCGGCGTTGCGTCGGTGCCAGGTGCCGTCGGCGAGATCGCGGGCGAGCTGCGCGGTCACGCGGGCCTCGACGTCGGGGCCGAGCCGCGCCCACACGGAGGTGCTGGCGCGGACGGCCGGATCGAGATACGCCTCGGGCCGCCCCCAGAACGCCGGAAAGAACGCGTCCGCGCAGTCCGACGGGATCGGAACGGGCGTGATGGTCGCGTCGATGGAGGCCGCCCGCTCCTGGAGGCTCGGCTTGCCGGCGGCGAGCGCCCGGAACTCCGGCAGGTAGTCGCGGATGAGCCAGAACGGGTGCGGCCCGAGATGGTTGTCCCATTGGAAGACAACGACTCGCCGGGCGACCCGGGCGAGTTCGCGGTACCCCGCGACCGGGTCGGGCCAGTGGTGGTCGGAGAGGACCGCCATCGCGGCGTCGAAGGTGCCGTCGGCGAAGGGGAGGTCGTCCGCCGACGCCTCGATGCACGGGGCAGCGCCCGGCGGCCGCGCCTCACGCATGGCCGCCGACGGCTCGACGGCGGTCACGTCGCGATCGGTCGGTTCGTAGGACCCGGTGCCGGCGCCGACGTTGAGGATCGTGCGCGCGTCACCGAGCGCCGCCCAGATCCGGGCGGCGATCTGTGGATCGGTGGTGCGGCGCGTGGCGTAGGTCGGCGCGATCCGGGCGTAGACCTCGTCGCTGGTCGGCTCGCCGGGCATCAGAGGCCGCTCACCGAGGCCGAGGTGCAGCCGCGGTGCGGCGCGAGCTGCGCGAACGCGGCCTCGAGTGCCGTGGCGTCGACCGCACCGAAGGCGTCGACGGTTGCGTCGAGGCGCTTCCCGCCCTTCTTCGCCTTCCACGTCGCCACCGGACGACCGCCGGACAGCACCAGTCCGGTCGTCGGGATCGCCCCGAAGAGGCGGGTGCGCACGGCGGCGTCGGCGATGAGGGTTTCACGGTCGCGGCCCAGCAGGAGCGGGTCGCCCGGGGCGAGCAGTCGGATCCCACCCGCGTCGGTTCGGTCACCGAGCTCCACGGACCCCGCGCCGTCGCCAGGTTCGGTGCCGTCGACGGCGAGCATCGTGACTGCAGCGCCGTCGAGCGACGCGGGGACGACCTCCTCGCCCAGGCCGTCCCAGAGAGCTCGCGCGTGCGCCGTGCCGAGTCCCGACCACGCCTGGAAATGCTGACGTGTGGCCGGACCGTAGGCGTGCAGGAACCGTCGCACGAGCGCCGTCCCGGCCGCGGACGGCGGCGACCACCCGCCGATCCACTGGTCGGTGCGCGCGAACCGCGGCTGGCGGCCCGCCTTCCCCGCGAGGCAGAGGCGGCCGTGGAGTCCGGCGAGGACGAGGAGCCCGCGGCGCGCGTGGTGGCTCCGGCAGCCTTCGCACCACGGCAGCATCGACGCGGGAAGCGCGCCCCGGAGTTCCTCGTGGAGGTCGTCGCGGCTGAGCACGCGGCCGTCGAGGATCGATGAGATGGCGTCGACCGCGAGACCGACCGGTTCCTCGTAGCCGCCGTCATGGTCCGGAAGGGCCTGCCCGAGGATCGCCTTGAGCGCGGCGTCGTCGTCGCCTGACGGGAGCAGAGCGGTCGCGAAGGCGGCGACGTCGCCCGAAGGGAGCAGGGCCGTGGCGGTGCGCGCGTTGTACATGGCCACCACCGCGCGCTCCTCGAGGGCGGAGTCGAGCCAGCCGACCGGGAGATCGACGGTCCGCGCGAGCAGGGCCCCGAGCGCGGCGCCGGGCGGCGAGTCCTGGACCGTCCAGGCCCGCAGCACGGTGCACGGATCGTCGACCGGGTCGGCGAGTCCCTGGGCAGCGACGCGGCGTGCCACGGCGTCGTCGGCCGTCAGTGTGAACACCCCGCCGGTCACCGCACGAACGCTGCCCTCAGCTGCGCCAGGAGCGCTGGGCGTCGCCCATGCGCTCGGCGATCGCGTGGCCGCCGCTCGCCTTCTGCGTGACCGCGGCGATCCGCGGCAGCGCCGATCCGAACACGGCTCCGACCTTCATCGGCACGGGCGCGACGGTGATCTCGGCCCGGTTCTTCGTGATCGCCGTGACGGTCGCGGCGGCGACCTCCTCGGGCGAACTCGTCCCGACGCCCGGCGGAAGGACCTCCGGGCCGCCGGACTTCGAGAACATGCCGGCGTCGCGGATGAAGCCGAGCGTCAGCACGGACGACCCGACGCCGGTTCCGCCGAGGTCCTGTCGCAGCGCGAGCCCGAAGCCGCGCAGGCCGAACTTCGTCGCCGAGTACATCGACGAGCCGGGCGATGCCACCTTGCCGCTCAGCGAGGAGACGAGCACGATGTGGCCGCGGCCACGGGCGATCATGCCGGGAAGCAGCGCACGGGTCATCTGGATCGGCGCCGTGAGGTTGGCCTCGACCACGCGGTCGACCTCGGCCTCGTCGTACGTGTCGAGCGTGCCGGTCGCCGGAACACCCGCGTTCGCGATGAGGATGTCGACGTCGGAGTGGTCGGCAAGGAGCGCGTTCAGGGCGGCGCGGTCCGTGAGGTCGCACGGCGCGGCGACGGCACCGAG
>JAVHXX010000070.1 GCA_031119595.1 Patulibacter sp.
CCACAAGGCAGTGCCCGCCCTGTTTGTCGTGGACTACGCCCGGGCGACGAAGGCCCACTGGGACGAGCATCTCTCCGCGCGTCAGCGCAAGCGCCTCGTTACGCTCGTGAAAGCCAGCGGAGGTCGTCCGTCACACCTGAGCAAGCGCGAGCGCCGCGAGGTCCTCAGGCTTGTCCGCGACCTCGAACCACTCGGACTCGCCAAGCGTTTGGTCGCAACGACTGCGGGCGCCGACACGACGAAGCGTCGCCGCGCGCCACGCAGTTAGCCGGGGGCCGCTGTGAAGATCGTCGTCACCGGCGCCACTGGCAACGTCGGGACCGCGCTCCTACGAGCGCTGGTCGACGATGATCAGATCACGGAGATCGTAGGGATCGCGCGCCGGATCCCACCGACGTGGGCGCCGCGGAAGGTGCACTGGGTCTCCGCGGATGTGAGCCGCGACCCGCTCGAACCTCACTTCGCTGGCGCCGACGTTGTCGTTCACCTCGCTTGGCTGATCCAGCCGGCGCGGTCGACGGTCATCACCGAACGCGTGAACGTCGAGGGAAGCCGCCGAGTGTTCCAGGCTGCCGGGCAGGCAGGCGTTGGCGCCCTCGTGCACGCGTCGTCGGTCGCCGCGTACAGCCGGGCCGACCCGATGGAGCCCGTTGACGAGGGCTGGCCGACCGGCGGTCTGGCGTCGTCGTACTACTCGCGGCAGAAGGTCGCTGCCGAGCGGCTGCTCGACGACACCGCAGCACGATTTCCCGAACTGCGGATTGCGCGTGCTCGCCCGGGGCTGATCTTCCAGCGCTCGGCCGCAGCCGAGATCCGCCGGTACTTCGGTGGGCCGCTCGTCCCGGGGTGGGCGGCCCGCAGCGCACTTGTGCCGTTCGTGCCCGATATGCCCGGCCTCGTCGGCCAGGTCGTCCACAGCGACGACGTCGCCGAGCTGTACCGGCTGCTCTGCGTCACGCCAACCGCCGAGGGCGCCTACAACGTCGCCACGAGCCCACCGGTCGACGCGGCAGTGCTCGCCCATCTGTTGCACGCGCGACCACGGCGGCTGCCGCGTAGCGTTGTCCGAGGCCTCGTGAAGACGACTTACCTGGCTCGACTTCATCCCGTCTCGCCGGGCTGGCTTGATCTCGGGCTCGCCGCGCCGACGATGCTCACCGACCGCGCCCGCAACGAGCTCGGCTGGCACCCGGTCCACGAGGCCGGCGCCGTGCTGACTGAGTTTATGGATGGCCTTCGCAGCGGCGCCGGCGGTCGCACGCCGCCACTCGACCCGCACGCCGGCGGCCCGCTGCGCGTTCGCGAGTTCCTCACCGGCGTCGGCGGCCCCAACCCGATCGACCGCTAGCTCGTTGATGACGAAGACCAAGCCAGCCGCGATCCTCGACATCGACGGCACCCTCGTCGACACGAACTACCACCACGCCGTGTCGTGGTTTCGCGCGTTTCGGCAACACGGGCACGTCGTACCGCTCTGGCAGATCCACCGCCACATCGGGATGGGCGGCGACCAGATGATCGCGGCGCTCCTAAGTGAGGAGGTCGAGACCCGGGAAGGCGACGACATCCGCGCGGCGGAGGGAGCCCTCTACCTCAGCGTGATCGAAGAAGTCGAGCCGCTGCGAGGCGCCCGATCCCTGATCGAGGATCTCCGAGACGCAGGCCACCGCATCGTGCTCGCCTCGAGCGCAAAGGCACAGGAAGTCGATCACTACCTCGATCTCCTGGATGCCCGCTCGATCGTCGATGGCTGGACGACCTCCGACGACGTGCAGCAGACCAAGCCGGCGCCGGACCTGCTCGTCGCGGCACTGCACTGGACAAGCTCGGCGGCGGCCCGGCCGTGATGGTGGGCGACTCGACGTGGGACTGCGAGGCGGCCAAGCGCGCGAAGCTCCCGTCGGTGGCCGTGCTGACCGGTGGTTTCTCGAGCGAAGAACTGCGTGCGGCCGGCGCGAGCGATGTCTTTGAGTCGATCGACGAGCTGCGCCAGTCGCTCAGCGAAAGGCCCTTTGGCGTGTAGCGATCACAGCCGGAGTTCACACACTGCGACGCGATTGGGCCGCCCGACCGTCGGGTGCCCGGGAGAGCCCAGCGGCGCCCTGCCTTCGGGTGTGGGTGGCCTCTACGGTGATCGCACATCGCCGCGCTGGCGGCGACCGGTAGTAACGAGGAGTGACGAGATGAGCACGAAGCTGAACGGAAAGACGGTCGCGTTTCTGGCGACCGACGGTGTGGAGCGGGTTGAGCTGCAGGTGCCCAGGGACGCGGTCGTGGGAGCGGGGGCGACGGTGAAGCTGATCACGATCGACGGTCTCTCCGTGTCGCTCTGGGACCACGACGAGGAACACGTCGGTGATGAGCAAGCCGACGCGCTCGTCGGCGATGTCTCGGCCGCGGATTTCGACGCGCTCGTTCTGCCCGGTGGGGTGCGCAACCCGGACAAGTTGCGCGCCGACGACGCTGCGGTGGCGTTCGTCAAGGGGTTCTTCGCGGCGCACAAGCCGGTTGCGGCGATCTGCCATGGTCCGTGGACGCTCATTGAGGCCGACGTGGTGCGTGGCCGGACCGTCACCTCGTTCCCGTCGCTTCAGACTGACCTGCGCAACGCGGGCGCCACTTGGGTCGACGAGGAGGTCGTCGTCGACCGAGGTCTCGTCACCAGTCGCAACCCCGATGACCTAGAGGCCTTTAGCGCCAAAGTGGTCGAGGAGATCTCCGAGGGCAAGCACGCCGCACAGCACGCCTGACGAAGCTCCCACTCGCATGAGTCACGAGCGGCCCATCGTCACCGTTGACATCGTCGCGCTGACCGGATCAGCGGACGACCAGCAGATTCTGCTTGTGCAGCGTGGGTCAGAGCCGTTCTCGGGACGGTGGGCGCTGCCAGGTGGATTAGTGGAGCCGGGCGAACGGACGAAGCACGCGGCGCGACGCGAGCTGCGGGAGGAGACCGGCGCCGACCATGAGGTCGGGCCGCTCATCGGCGTCTACGACGAGCCGGGACGCGACCCACGCGGCTGGGTCATTTCGATCGCATATCTCATCACCTCGGCGCCGCAGTCGCCGTGGCAGGCGCCGACGACGCTGATACCGCACGGTGGTGGCCAACGGGCGCGCTACCGACGCCTCTTGCGTTCGACCACGAAACCGTCGTTTCGGAGGCGCTCGCGATGGCCAAGAACGGTGGCGCCTAACCTGGCAACGGGCATCTGGCCTCGGCCGTAGGCGCTGTCCAGTATCGCGCGTTCCGCGGGACGAGGAGATCGGGCGGCGGTGGGGAAGACCGGCGTCGGAATGGCTGAGACGACCACCACGCGGTTCGATCTGGAGCGCGTCCGCGATTTGAGCGGCCGCGGCGCGCATGTCTGGTATCGCCGGGTGCTGCTGACATTGATGCTGGCGTTCGTGGTCGCGGCGCTGCTCGGCGCCTTCGGCCAGATCAGCCACAGCAACACCGCGTCCGGGCCGGCCGGCACCATCACCGTTCATGCGCCGCATACGGTCCGCGGCGGTCTGCTGTTCCCGGCACGGGTCACGATCCGCGCCGCCCAGAAGCTCGTGTCGCCGCAGATCGTGCTGGGCGGCGGCTGGGCCAAGGGCATGCAGCTCAACACGATTGAACCGTCGCCGGCGAGTGAGACCACGCGACCCTCATCGACCGGAAGCACCGACGACCTCGCGTTCACCTATCCGACGCTGCAGGCCGGAGACTCGCTCACGCTGTACCTGCAGGTGCAGGTCGACCCGACGACGATCGGTCACCAGGACACGTCGGTGAGCGTTGAGGCGGCGAATGCTCGCCCGATTCGGCTACCGGCGTCCTTGACCGTCCTTCCGTAGGAGCACCCGTGGATCTCGTCCTGCGCGCCACCGTCGTCTACTTCGTCATCTGGATCCTCACGCGCGTCGTTGGGCGCCGCGAGCTCTCAACGTTGGAGCCGTTCGACGTGATCTTGCTCGTGGTGATCGGCGACATGGTCCAGCAGGGCGTCACGCAGAGCGACTACTCGCTGACCGGCACGATGATCGTGATCTTCACGCTCGGCCTGCTGACCGTCTCGATGAGCTACCTGAGCTTCCGGTTCGCGAAACTGCGGCCGGTCATGGAGGGCGAGCCGCTGGTGCTGGTGCAGGACGGCAAGGTCATCGACCACAACATGCGCCGCGAGCGTCTCACCGTCGAGGAACTCGTCGCGGAAGCACGCAGCAACCAGATCGCCGACCTTGCCAGCATCCGCTTCGCTGTACTGGAGACGAACGGCACCATCTCCTTCATCGAGCACGACAGCAACGCGGCACCCAGCTCCGGCGCGTGAGCGGCGCGCCAGAGCCGATCGCGGTGTATCGCGCGCCGATGCGCGCCCGAGACCGTGACCTTCCCCCTGGGGCTGGAGCACGCTTCGGCCTGGCTGGCGGACTGGTCGGCATCGGCGACCGCCTCAACCGCGCACCGGGATCGCTCGAGGCAGCGATCGACGCTGCATGCACACAACACGGCGCGAAGGCCGGGCGGCTGCTCGAGGCGTTTACGCGCCGGATGGCGCGTTCGTATGGACCCGCGACGACGACGGTCACCTGTGGCTCGGCCGCCTCAACGGACCGTGGCGATACGACGACTCGATGCAGGCATCGGTCGCCGGCATTCATCACGTTCGAGCGACAGACTGGGCGGCGCGGCCAGTTGCCAGCCTCGACGTGCCGGCCGACGTCCGTGCGACGTTCGCGCGCGGCGGCCGCAACTTTCAACGAACCCACAGCGCCGCCGCTGAAGCACAAACCGCGGCCCTCTGGCAGCAACTGATGCCGTTACGGGCTGACCATTGCGCCGTTGACGTTGATCGTTGCGCCGGCCACGTAGCTCGATTCTGGGGAGGCGAGGAATACGTAGGCGGGGGCGAGTTCGGCGGGTTGTCCGGGTCGACCGTAGTTGTTCTCCGAGGCTCCGAACTCGGGCAGCTCGTCGGGGTTCTCGCCGGCGCTGACCTGTAGCGCGGTCCATGTCGGGCCGGGTGCGACGATGTTGACGCGGATGCCGCGCGGCGCGAGCTGCTGGGCGAGTCCCTTGGAGAGGTTGTTGATCGCCGCTTTCGTGGCGGCGTAGTCGACGCCGTCGGGCGCGGGCGTGTGGCGACGTCGTTGGTCTTGGAGTGCTGCCCCTGCTGTCCGTCCCCGCCCGGATCCCAGGCAAGCGAGCTCGGTTTCAATGAACCGAACCTCGCTCAGTGAGCGAGGCACCTGAACGAGGTATAGGCAGAACACGAAACGCCGGCACGCCAGATGCTGCACCCGACGGGCCGGCGACCGCGCCCGCACACCTTCAAATGGGTCTCTAATTTACTGTGTAAGGGTGCGTTGTTAACTTCCTCGCCAGCTGCCAGCCGCAGCGGCGGTTCCTGCGACAGGCTGATGGTGGGACTTGGCCGGGCGCACGGAGAGCGCCCGGCCGACGCTCACAAATACGTATCGGCGGACACGCAAGACCATTTAAATGGACGTCGTCTCGTTTCTCACTCTCAGGCTGCCGGGAGCAAGACCGTCGGCCCCCAGCCCGACACAACCTTCATTCGTCAGCGGACGCACAATGGCAGCGGGGAAGAGCAACCGTGAGCTCTCGTGCTACGCCGGGGCGCCTAATCCGGGTTCGAGAAGCGCTGAACGATCACGCGGTTCAGAGGACGAACGCGGTAGCGGTCGCACCCGCGCCCCCTACAGGTCAGGTGACAGCGCGGCGTCGAGTTGCCGGCGATTGCTGATCTGGAGCTTGCGGTAGGCGTTGCTGAGGTGGAAGCCGACGGCTTTGGGCGTGACGAAGAGCGCGTCGGCGATCTGACGGTTGGTGAGGCCTTCGGCGGCCAGTGAAGCGACGCGACGCTCTCCGGCCGTCAGGGAGTTCGGTCCGCGGGTGCGCACGCGGCGCGGTCTGCCTCCGGCGGCCAAGAGCTCTTGGCGCAGGACGCGCACGAGCGCGTGGGCTTCGCGTTCGGCTGCGAGATCGAGCGCGTGTCGGAGCAGTTCTTGCGCACGGGTTCGCTGGCGGGCCGCTCGCAGGAGCGCGCCCTGTGTCCCCAGGGCCCGGGCCTGTTCGAGGACGACGCCTCCGGTCTCTGCGACCGCCGCGGCTTCGGCCGCCAGGTCGATGCCCTCTGCTCCACCGACGACGATGGCCTGTGTGCGCAGCGCGAACGCCAGCGGTCGGGCCGCACCCCACCGGCGGGCATACTCGAGCTCCTCGGCGGCGTACGTTGCTGCTTCGTCCAGGTCGCCGAGCTGCCGAGCGGTCAACGCCGCCTCACCTCGCCATCGCTGCAGTGCGGGGTTGTTCGAGCCCAGGACATCGCGGATCAAGTGGCCGGCCATGAGGAATTGTTCCCGCGCTGCACGTGGGTCTCCGCTGGCGAACGCATGGCGTCCGCGGGCTGCGTAGAACCCGGACGCCATGGCTCCACCGGCCAGTTTGCGCTCGACCGGTTCGATCGTCTCGAGCAGGGCGGCGGCGTCGGTCAGCCGGTCCTGCCCGACGAGCACGCTGACGAGCGCGTCGACTGCGAGCGGCACGGTCGCTTCCCAGCCAAGCGCGCGCGCCTCGAGCGCCTCCTCCAGGTCACTTTCAGCCTCGCCGAGGCGACCCAGGTGCAGCAGGCACGTACCACGCGCCGTTCGCCACCCGGCATAGGCGAACGGCGACGCGCGCCGCCGCGCATCGTCGATGAGCGCATCGACGACTATCAGGGTCTCGTCGAGGGCTCCTGCGCGCAACATCGCCGAGGTCATCGGCCCCATCGCGGCCGGGTCGCCGGTGCTCTCGCGCAGATAAGTTCCGTCGGCCCACGCTTTGCGCGCGAGGCTTAGCGTGCGCTCACGGTCCTCACCCCGGACGAGTTCGGCTGCGGAGAGCCACGCGAGCAGCTCACGCTCACCGTGCGTGCGCGCTGGCGTTTCACCGTCGACCATCCGGGAGGCACGCGCCGCCACCGCAGCACCGCCTCCTGGCGTCCAGAGGGCGGAGGCGTTCCAGGCGGCCTCGAGCTCGAGCACCAGTGATGCATCGGCGCGAGCACCACGCAGTTCCGCGAGCCCTGCGTCAGCCGCCTCGGCCGAGGGCGCCATCTCACCGCGTTGGTACCGTGCCCTGGAAAGCTCGAGCCAGAGCCGCGCCCGCCCGCCCGCATCTGGGGCCGCGCCGATCGCCGCCCGCAGGGCATCGTCGGCGTCGTCAGCGCCGGCGCGCACGGCAGCGAGGGCCGCCTCCTCAAGCACGGCGGGCCGGTCAGCGGGCCTCGGGGGCTCCACGAGCGCGCGGCGAAGGAGTCGCGCCGCTGCAGCGTGGCCCGCGAGCGCCGAGGCCTCTCGCGCCGCGGCGCGTAGCGCCTCCACCGCCCACTGCTCGTCCGCACTGGGCGCCAGGACGAGGTGTGAGGCGACCTCGTGCGAGGCCACTCGACCCAGCAGGATGCGCGCCGCCTCGCGGTGCAGCGCTCCGCGAGCCGCCTGTGCCAAGCGCTCGTATGCGGCTCGGCGCAACAGGGGGTGGCGGAAGCGCAGCGCCTCGCTGTCGTCGAAGAGCCCGGCATCCTGCAGCGCCGCGGCAGCACGCGAGGCCGCCTGGAGCTCAACGCCCGCGAGCTGTGCGGCTACCTGCAGTTCGGTGTCGACCGCGAGCACGGCCACGGCGGTGGCGAGCGCGGCGCACGCCGGTCCAAGACGGGCCAGCGTCGCTTCGACGCCGTGGACGACGGTTTCGGGGCCGATTGCCTGGACCGCGGCGACGTCGGCGTCGGTCCCTGCCACGCCTGCCGCGGCGAGCTCGCGCAGTAGCTCGCGCAACAGCAACGGATTCCCGCCCGTCTGTTCGAAGCAGGACCGCACGAACCCGTCACCGCGGCCGATCGACCCGCGCACGAGCGTCTCGCTCGCCGCGACGCTCAGCGCGCGCGGCTGCACCACGCGAACGCCCGCGACCGCAGTGAGCTGAGCGAGGAGTTCTGCTTCGGCGCCCGGCTCCCGGGGCCGGGTGGCAGCGACGACTGCCAATGCCAGGTCGTCGACGCGGGTCGCGAGCCTGACCAACAGGCCGATCGACTGGGCGTCCGCCCAATGGAGGTCGTCAACGACCAGCACGAGCGGGCGCTCACTGCTCATGTTGATGACGACCCACTGCAGCGCGTGCACGAGCGAGGCCTCGCTGCCTGCGGCCAAAGCCTGCTCGACTGGCTGATTACCGAGCAACATCGGCGCCGCGAGTGCCGCGCTGCCCTCGAACAGCCGCGTGCGCTCGGCGACTGAGGCATCGCGGAGCCGGTGCTCGAGCAGCCTCAGGACGATCCCGAACGGGAACTCGCGCTCAAGGACGCTTCCGCTCGCGCGCAGCACCATCATCGCCCGCGCATGGGCCAGCTGCGCCGCCTCACCGAGCAGTCGTGTCTTGCCGATCCCGGCGTGCGCACGGACGAGCACGAAGCCCCCAGAACCCTCGCGAGCGGCAGCGATCGCGTGGGTCAATGCGCCAAGGTCCGCGTCGCGCTCGAGCAGCGGCCACTCGTCCACGCCATGCGGGACGCGAGGTCCCTCCGGAGTGTTCATCGCTCCCTCTTCGAGACGAGGGCCTGCGCGGGGCGGAGGTGCGACAAAAGCCTGGGCACTGATCCTAGTAAACAGATCGGTACTTTCGAGCGGATGAAGTCCCCCACTCGCTCCGGGGTGCCGCTCGGCGCGCTGCCCGCGCTGCTGCTCGCCCTGGTCCTCTTCGGCCTCACGCCGTCCGCCGGAGCTGCCGTCAACGCCACCGCCCCAGGCACCACCCCGATTGTCGGCGTGCAGATCGCTTCCAGCGACCCGAGCCCGGCAGCCAACTCCCCGGTGACGTTCACCGCCAGCAGCTACAGCGACTGTCATGCGGACTCATACACGTTTAGCGTTGACGGCGTGGGGCGACCGAAGCAGTCGTCTACTTCGATTTCGGCCACCTTCACGTCGACGGGCGATCACACGGTATCGGTGTCGGTCTCGCTGCAAACGACCGGTGGCCCGCCCGGCGACTGCGGCACGCAGTCAGGCCAGACGACGATTACCGTGGGGCCGGGCGTGTCGGGGACGATCAACGTCGCGCCGGACCCGCCGCGTCCAGGTGAGGCGACGTCGGTGTCTGTGACGCAGTCGGGTGGCCTCGGTCAGCCGTACCACGGCTACCGCTGGACGGTCGACGGTGTCGCCGACCCGGCGGGCAACGACAACCGGACGTTCTCCCACGCCTTCACGGCGGGCGACCACACCGTCTCGGTCACGTTCTCCGACTCGCCGGATTCCGACAGCGGCCAGCCAGCCCACCAGGGCACCGTGACCCGCACGATCACCGCCGTGGTTCCCACACCGACGCCGACGCCCACCCCCGCGCCGACGCCCGCCCCCGGTGAGACGCCCGCTCCGCCAGCCCCGGCGCCCGCTGCGACGTCGGCGCCCGCGCCGTGCCTCCACACGGTCGCGTTCCAGCTGTCACAGTTCACGACCTCCGGCTGCTTCACACAGGTCGGTTCGAGCCCGGACCGGTGGACCACCACCGACCAGACCTCGCTCAACGGCATCTCGTTCGCCGACTCCGGCCAGCTCCTGACGATCACCGGGCCGACGACCAGCGACCCCGGCGGGCACGTGAAGTCCGACAGCGCTGCGATCCAGATCGATCGGTTCGTGCCGTTCTCCGGCAACATGGACTGGTCATTGCCCGCGGGCAAGGCGGGCGACGAAGGCGTCCTCAGCACCGTCACGGTGCCCGCCTTCACGCGCCTCTTCAAGCTCCGCGTCGCCGGTTCGATCGAAATCCATCTCGGTGAGACCGCGGCGGGCAAGTACTACGCGACCTTCCCGATGAACGTGGAACTCCCGCCCGCGTTCACCGCCGGGCCGTCCAAGTTCGCTGGCGGCGTGTCCGGTGCGGCGTCGATTCGCGTCGACGCCGACGGCATCCACTACGACGGCCTCAAGATCTCGGTGAACAATGTGTGGGTCGGCAAGCTGAAGGTGGCCTCCGCGTGTTTCTCCTACGTCCCGGCCGGCGGCCAAGCGATCTCGCCGTGCGCCGCCCCGGACCTCGACGGCCAGCCGTACCTCACCTGCGCGACCGATGCCACCACCGACCGCTTCGACGGCAGTGCGGTTGTCGAGCTGCCGACCGCGTCGAGCACACAGCTGGCAGCGTTCGGCGGCTTGGCTGGTGGCCAGGTCTCCAGTCTCGGTGGGTTCGTCGACAACCTCGGCACGGCAGTGCCGATTGTCCCCGGGGTGTTCCTCAACCGCCTCGGATTCGGCCTCTGCCTTGCGCCACCGCCGCTGCAGCTGCGCGGCGACGTGGGCGTCACCGCGCTCGGCGGCAAGCTCACCGTGAACGGCCGCGTCGTCTACACCGACGCGACCGACACGACCCCATGGAACATCAACGTCGGCGGAAACGTCGCGTTCAACGGCACGACGCTCGGTGACGCGTCCGTCGGCTTCAACGCGTGGGGCGACGTGAACTTCAACGTCAACGCCGGCGTCGACCTCGGCGACGTGGCCAGCATCACCGGCAACGTCGACGGCTGGATCGAACCGCGCAACAGCACGTTCAACGTGTCGGGAACGGTGCAGGGCTGCATCGACGGACTGCCCTGCGCCACGGCCAGCGGCCTGGTCTCTAGCACCGGGATCGCGGGCTGTCTGGATCTCGGTACCTACACGGTCGACCTGCCCGACTCGGCCTCGGAGGGTCCCTTCGGATTCGGCTCGGTGACGATCACGGTCCACCCGCACACGTTCAGCCTGAAGGGCGGCGTCGGCTACCGCTGGGGCGGCAGCGTCGATTTGCTTGGCAACTCGTGCGACTTCTCGCCGTACTCGGCGACGCGCAGCGCCATCGCGGCGAGAGCCGCTCGCGCAGCGCAGACATCCGCGGCGACGAGCCTCACCGAGCGCATCGCATCGGGCACCCAGGCCGTCGCCCTGCGAGTGCACGGCACCAACGGGCCTCCGAAGATCGTGCTCAGCGGCCCAGGCGGGACGACGATCACCTCACCCGCCACCGGGAGCGCAGCGCAGGAAAAGGGCAAGTACGTCCTGGCTGAGAATCGGTCCGACGGCACCACGAGCGTGCTGCTGATCGACCCGGCCGCCGGTAACTGGACCGTCACGGCTGCGCCAGGAGCGACGTCGACCCCGACCACCATGGACCGCTCGAACCTCGACGCGCCCGCCGTCCTGTTCGGACAGCAGCGCAAGGCCGGCAGAGGCCGCGAGATCGCCGTGCAGTACGCGCTGCCGGCCGGCGCTTCGCTGAGCCTCGCCGAGCGCGGCAAGGGCATCGGCCACACGATCAAGAGCTCGGTCCACGGCAAACGCTGCCGCGGCGTGGCCGCGCTCCCGGACGGGCGCCGCATGCTCTGCGCGCAGGTGAAGTTCACGCCCGGGCGCGGCCCGGGTGGGTCCCGTCAGATCCAGGCACTGGTCTCGCGCGACGGGATGCCGCTCGTCACCAAGACGATCGCGACGTTCCGCGTCCCGCGTGAGCGCCTCCCCTCTCGCCCGGGCAAGCTACGCGCTCGCCGCGTCGGTACCAGGGTCATCGTGGCGTTTCCGAAGATCAGCGGCGCCTCCCGGTTGACCGCGTCCGCCGTGGTGTCGGATGGGCGAGAGCTCAGCTTCGATCTCGCCCCGTCATGCCGTGCGCTGAGCATTCCCTCCGTGGGTCGCAACGCGTCGGTGAGTTTCAAGATCGCGGGAGTCCGGTACGACCTGCAGACCGGCAAGTACGCCGGCGTAAAACTGAAGAGCACGGCCAAGTCCGCAGGCCCGAAGGGTCCGTTGCCGAAGAAGACCTGCCGATAGGACAACCGAAGTGCGTAGCGAGCTAAGTGCTGCGCACTAGCCACGCAACTTCGGAAGCTATTTACCGACGTAACCCACGGTGGGCGAAAGCCCGCGGTCAGATTGCCTGGCTGCGGGAGCAACAACTGGGCGTGGCAGCATCGCTTTGGTGTCAGCCTGGGTGGGGGCGCTGGCGTGGTCAGGTCCGCTCGATCTGCCGTGCCCGAGAGCGTCTGTCGGCGAGTCGGTCAGTGGGCTGCGAAGGTGGTGAGCGAGTGGACGTGATCGTCGGTGAGTCCGATGGTGTAGTCGGTTTGAGAGACGATCGTTGCCGCACCTTCATCTGACGGTCTTACGCAGCCGCTCGTGCGGGAAGGTGGCCGGCTCATCGACACGGACTGGGACACGGCGATGGGATTAATCGTCGAACGCGCGCAAGCGCTCCTGGAGCGGCCGGGCGGGGCGGGCCGCATCGGCTTCTACACCTCAGGTCGGACTGGAACGAGCGTCGTTAGTCAGGCGACGTTCAGGCCAAGCAATGCATTCTGGGAGTGCACCGGCGGCAGGCTCCGCATCTCATACGGACGCGGTTTCGGTCGTCGGACTGGACATCATGCCGCTCCTGGGCGACGTCGACGTGTTGGGGTCGATGCATGTGCTACCCATCGCGTCCCGCTCGCCGACGCACCGACCGTCTACAAGATGTTCCAG
>JAVHXX010000071.1 GCA_031119595.1 Patulibacter sp.
CCCCAGGCTCAGGCCGCCGCGGCGACCCAGGCCGGGGCTGGGGACATGGCGGTCGAAAAACGACCGCGACCTCCCCAGGCTCAGGCCGCGGCGACCCGGGCCGAGGCTGGGGACATGGCGGTCGAAAAGCGACCGCGACGTCCCCAGGCTCAGGCCGCCGCGACAACCCGGGCCGGGGCTGGGGACATGGCGGTCGAAAAGCGACCGCGACCTCCCCAGGCTCACACCCGGCGGCGACCCGGACCCGGGGCTGGGGACGAGGCGGTCGGAAAACGACCGCGACGTCCCCAGGCTCAGGCCGCGGCGAGCCTCCGGCGTGCGTCGGCGGCGATGCCGAGCATGCCGATGCGGTCCGCGGCGGCGGCGATCGCCTCGAGCTCGTGCGACTCGGCGGGGGTGAGGCCGAATTCGATGGCCGCCAGGCGTCCTCGGACGAGCGCGGGCGCGCCGCCGCCTCGGCGGGCGATGTCGTTGGAGATGTCGAGCGCCTCGCGGGCCCCGTCGAGGTCACCGAGGAGCCCGCGCAACCGCGCGAGCGCGATCCCGACCGTGCCGATCAGCCCGACGTGGCCGATGATCGCGACGGCGTGGTCGAAGGGCGCGAGGTAGTCCGCGAGGCGCCGGGCCGCGTCGGTGGCCTGCAGGTCGACCGCGAGGTGCGCCATGAGGACCGTGTGTCCGAGCGTATTCCAGACCATCGCCCGCGGCTGGACCACCCAACGATTGAGGATCTCGCGGGCCGTGGCGGCGTCACCGCGGGCGTACGCGATCGACGCCTCCCAGGTCTCCGTCTCGACGAGGCCCGGGTCGTCGAGCTCGGCGATGAGGCCGCGGTCCCAGAGGAGCGTCTGCGCCGGGACGTCGCCGGCGGCGGCGGAGTGGAGCTCGGTCTGCTGATGGACGTCGCCGGCCATCGAGTAGTGGCGGTCGGCCTCGCCGAACTCGCCGCGCCACTGGGCGAGCATGCCCTGGGCCCACCGGAGCTGCACGCGCACCGCGGGCAGGCGGAGCATGTCCGCGCCGACGATCCCGAGCCGCACGTGCTCGGCCGCCTCCTCGACGTTGCCGAGGTTCATCGCGGCCATGCTCGCGATCCCGTGCCCCACGGCGTGGTCGACCTGGGACCGCTCGTGCGGGAGCGACTCGAGCCGGCCGAGGAACTCCTCGCACTCCGAGGCGTGCGTGGCGATGCCGGAGTAGGTGAGGAAGCGCGCGAGGATCGCGTCGGCGAGGACCTCCGGATCCCCGAGCCGCTCGGCGATCTCGAGCGCCTTCATCGTGTGGCGGTGCGGGATGGTGCGGTCCATCTCGTAGGCGCTGCCGACCCCGAGCGCGGCGAGCACGCGGGCGTGGGCGGCGGGGTCGGAGGCGACGAGCGGTTCGACGTCGGCGAGGCGCGCCTGCATCGCCCCCGGGTCGTTCGCCGACGACACCCACGGCCATGCCCCGGTCACGCGGAGCAGGCTCTGCGCGAGCCGGCCGACGGCGCGGGTGCGGCCCTCGCGGACCGCGTTGAACATGCCGGTGTCGATGACGTCGAGGACGGACTGCCGCCGCGCCGCGAGCACGAGGGCGTCGACCTGGGCGAGGAGGAGGTCGTCGCGCTCCTCGACCGTGCGCTCCGAGGCCGGAAGGAGGTCGTACGCGCGGAGGGCCTCGAGCCACCAGTCGGCGGCGGTGTCCGAGCTGGTGCGACCGATCGCGTCGAGGGCGGCGGCCCGGCAGGCGGCGACCGTCTCGGCGGCGTCGGCGAGCGGGAGCGCCATCACGAGGTGTTGGGCGCGGCGGCTCGGCTCGGCGCCGGCCTGCTCGAGCACCTCGGCGACCCGCAGGTGGAGGCGCTGGCGACGCATCGTGGGGATCTGCGCGAGCACCTCCTCTCGCAGCAGGCCGTGCGCGAAGGCGTAGCCGCCGGTCCCCGCCGCGGGCACCACGATGTGTTCGTCGGCGGCCTCGTCGAGGAGGTCGGCGACCTCGTCGAAGTCGAGCTTGATGGTCGCGCTGACGAGGTCGATGTCGACGACGTCCCCGATCACCGCGGCAGCCCGGAGCACGTGGACCACGCCCGGCTCGAGGCCCTCGAGGCGCTTGCCGAGCACCGAGCGCACGGCGAGCGGGATGCCGTCGCCGCCGCGCTCGGACGGCGCGAGGCGCGCGTACTCCTGCACGAAGAGCGGGTTGCCGCCGGTGCGCACCACGAGGACGTCGAGTTCGCGGCCCTCCAGCGGCTCGGTGGCGATGCGGTCGGCGAGATCGCGGACGGCCTCGGGGTCGAGCGGGCCGACCCCGATCGGCACATGGCCGGCACTGCGGGCGAGCGCGCTGAGGAGTGGGCGGATGGCGGCGTCGTCCTCGCCCTCGCGGAGCGTGAGCACCATCGCGACGGGCGATTGGTAGAGCCGGCCCGCGAGGAAGGCGAGGCAGCGCGCGGAGGTGCGGTCGGCCCACTGGACGTCGTCGATGATGACCGTGAGGCCGCCGAGCTCACGGGCCTTGGCCTCGAGCACCTCGGCCACACGGTCGTAGATCGCGAAGCGGGCCTCGTCGGCGTCGACGCCGTCCGGGCGGGCGAGGATCTCGCCGGGGTCCTCGCCGAGCGCCACGATCACCTGGCGGATCGGCCACCACGCGGGTGAGCCCTCCTCCTCGGGGCAGCGCGCCCACACGTCCTGGCCGCCGCGGGCGCGGATGATGCCCGAGTAGTGGTCGGCGAGGCGGGTCTTCCCGATGCCGGCCGGGCCGCTGAGCACGAGCCAGCGCACGGAGCCGTCGGCGACGTCCGCGGCGACCCGCTCCAGGATGGCGGTCTCGCGGTCGCGGCCGAAGAGCGCGCGGCCGCTCAGCTCGAAGGTCGGATCGTCGGCGGGGAGCGCCGCCGCGGCCGGGGTCGGCGTCGGGGTGGTCGCCGCGGGCGTGACGACCTCGGGGGCGCCCTGCCAGCCGGGCGTCCGCGGCCAGGCGGCGAGCGCCGGCTCCTGACGGAGGATCGAGACCTGCAGCTCGCGGAGCTCCGTGCCGGGCTCGAGGCCGAGCTCCGCGTCCATGCGCGCGGCATGCTCGCGGAACCGGTCGAGGGCCTCGGGGGTGCGGCCGGCGCGGTACAGCGCGACCATCAGGAGCCAGCAGCCGCGGTCGCGGAGCGGGCCCTCGGCGACGACCTCCTGCGCGGCGAGGATCGCGTCGGCGACGCGGCCCTCGGCGAGCAGGGCGGTGATGCGGGTCTCGCGGACGTCCGCGAGGATCTCCTCCGCCGCGGCGGCCTCGCCGCGCACCCAGGGTTCGTCGGCGAGGTCCTCGAGGAGCGGGCCGCGCCAGAGTGCGAGGGCCTCGTCCGCGGCGGTGAGGGCGTCGGCCCAGCGCTCGGCGTCGGCCGCGGCGCGGGCGTCGGTGGCGGCCGTGCGGAAGGCGGGCAGGTCGACGTGGTCGGCGGCCACGTCGAAGACGTACCCCGACGAGTTCCAGGCGATCGGCGACGCGCCGCCGGCACTGTCACGGAGGGCCCGGCGGAGGTTCGAGATGTAGGCCTGGAGGCTCGAGGTCGCGCTCGGCGGCGGCTCGATCGGCCACACGGCGTCGACGAGCCGGTCGGTGGTGACGACCCGGCCGCGGTGCAGGAGCAGGTATGCGAGCACGGCCCGCTGCTTCGGGGAGCCGAGCTCGATCGGCTGCTCGGCGGCCGACGCCGCGGTGGCGCCCTCGCCGGGCGTGGCGACGCGGTACGCGGACAGGCGCCCGAGGAGGCGGTACCGCGCGATGCCGGAGCTCGCGACGGCCTGCGATTCAGGTGTCGGCGACTCGGTGATGCGCGCAGTGTAGAGACGTCGGTCGGGCATTTCGATCCGGGCGGAAACGGGGCGTGTCCGGTCGGTCCTCAGGTGGTCGGACCGACCGGACGCCGCCGGGTGGTGCTCCGGGGGAGCGTGGGTCGTGGGGCCGGGTGCCGGGGCGCAGCCGCGCCCCGGCACGGGTGGAGCGTCGCGCTAGATGCGGAAGCTCGTCACGGCGCTGGCGGCGCCCTGGGTGGCCGTCACCTGGATCGTGAGGTGGTGCTTGCTCTTCAGCTTGGCCACGAGCGCCTTGCCGAGCTTGAGCGTGACGGCCGCCGAGCCGCTCGCGCCGACCTTCACCGTGCGCTTGGTGATGACCGTCTTGCCGGTCGTCGCGGTGATCTGGATCGGGCCGGCCGCGCCGCGGACCGTGAACGGCACGCCCTTCGTCGCCGGGCTCCTGAACTTCGACGGGACCGAGAACGTGATCCCGGCCGCTCCGGTGCCGGAGCCGCCACCGGCGCCGCCCTGGTTCGGGAGGCCGGCGTCGTTCGTGCCCGGCTTCGTGATCACCGCGCCGGACTTGCTGCCCTGGATCGGCGCCGGGCCGGTGCCGGGGTTCGTGCCGCCCCCGGGGGGCTGGGTCGCCGCGGGGCGCGAGGTCGGGACGTCCGCCGGACCCCAGTCGGGCGAGGTCGCGCCGGCGACGATGTCGGTCGCGGCGACGCCGGTCGGGCAGTCCTTCGTCATGTCCCCGAGCGGCGCGACCATGAGGTCGTGGCCGTCGGAGTAGGCGAGCAGGGTGCCGTCGGCGTTGAGCGTCGGGGAGCCCATCGTCGGAGCGCCGTCGTGGCCGTCGCTGGAGTAGGTGAAGCAGGCCGAGACGGTGCCGAGCAGCGAGGCGGTCCAGTCGCGGTAGACCGTCACGCCCTTCGCGTCGGGGCCGACGACGGCCGCGAGCACGCGCTTGTTGCGCGAGATCGTCGGCTCCATCGGGTGCATGTTGTCCGGGTCGGAGAACCAGCCCTTCGGATCTCCGGTACCGAGCGTGGCGACGGCGATCGGATCGCTCGGCCAGCCCGGACCGTTGCCCACGAGCACCGTCTGGTTGTCGACCCACTCGGGGGCGTCCCAGCTCTTGAAGTACTTGTAGCCGTCGTCGGTGAACCCGGTGAGGGCGTCCGCGTGGGTGAAGCCCGTGCCGTTGTGTTCCTCGTAGTCGACGTGGCTGCCGGAGGTGTAGTACCCCTTCGACCACCACGTGTAGGCGGCGTTGCGGCCGTCCGGCGAGATGTCCGCGTCGAACGGCCCGAAGAACGTGAACAGGCTCGTGCTCGACGTCGAGACCGGGGTCGAGATCTCCGACAGCACGGTGCCGTAGCGGTCGAGGCGCACGAGGTGGTTGGCCGTGTTCACGGCGAGCAGCGTGCCGTCGTCGGCCTGCGACACGTGCGTCGCATCGCCGGTCGACGTGACCTGGAACTGCCGGCCGCCGTCGGTCGTCGTGAGCCAGACGTTGCCGTCCTTCACGTAGGCGATCGAGTCGGCGTGGGCCGCCGGCACCGCGACCGCCGCAGCGGCCGCCGTGGTGGCGAGGAGGGTGGTGAGGAAGCGAATCGTTTGCATGGCCGGAACACTGCGGTCCGGCGCTTGGAGTGCCCTGTGACCAGGGCTTGGAGGGAGGCTTGGAACCGCTTGGAACGCGGCCGCCGAGGCCCGGCGGGCGACCCTCGCCTAGTGTGCGCGGCGATGCCACGAGACGCCGCGAGTCCCCTCACCCCCGAGCAGGCGGCGGTGGTCGTCGAGCCGTTCCTGCAGCGCTACCGCACGGCGCTGCTCGCGGGCGACGCCGACGCCATCGCGACGTGCTTCGGTCATCCGGGCCTGGTCGTCACCGACGCTGCCGTGATCGCCGTCGCCACCGAGGACGAGACCCGCACCGCGTACGGCCGCGTCGCCGAGCACTACCGAGCGCAGGGCATGGTCGACGCGCAGCCGCACATCGAGCGACTCGAGTCGGCGAGCCGGCTCGTCATCACCGCGGACGTCCGCTGGCAGTACCTCGGCGCGGAGGACCATCTCCTCGCCACCGAGCACGTCCGGTACATCCTCCGGCTCCAGCTCGACGGTCCCCGCATCCACGCGGTGATCGCCCGCACGCCGTAGCCGCGAGCAGCGCCCCGGGGCGCTGGGAGGCCGCTGCGGCGTGCCCGACGCCCGCGCGGTCGCGGCTCGGCGTCGGGGCTCGAGGCGTGTGTCGGAACCGACACGTTTCCGCCACGCCGCCGACACACGCGGATCGCATGCTCCTCGTGCATCGACCGCCGCCCCTCCTCTCAGGGGCACGGCGAACCCACAAGGAGCCAGCCATGCAGTCCAAGATCACCCGCGCCCTCGTCGTCTCCGCCGTCGCGGCGACCACGCTCGGTTCCGTCGCCGTGCCGAGCTTCGCGGCGACGAAGAAGGCCACGACGACCGCCACGGCCAAGAAGAAGGCCAGCACCAAGAAGCACTCGACGAAGAAGGCGTCGAAGAAGGCGACCAAGAAGGCCTCCAGCAAGTAGGGCCGGTCGACGGGCCGCGCCGGCTCGGCGCCACCAGCATCAGGGATGGTGGCGCCGAGCCGGGCGACGCGGTCTAGCCTCCGGCGGATGGCTCAGCGCGTCCTGCTCGCCGGTGGTCTCCTCGCCCTCACGGGCGTGATCGTCGGCGCCACGGGCTGTGGCGACGACGGCCTCGAGGTGCGCGGCCGCGCCCCGATCTCGAGCGCCGCGGACGTCGCCCAGATCGTCGGCTGCGACGGACGGGGCCAGCGCGCGCCTGCCCGCCTCGACCTCCACTGCCACGCGCCGCGGCTCTCCCTCACGGACCTGCGCTGGCGGGACTGGGCCGCCCCGGTCGCCATCGCGACGGGCCGTCTCGTGAGCGGCGACGGCGACACCCCGGCGACGGTCCGGGCGAGCCAGCTCGTGCTCGGCACGCGCACCGGCCAGTACCGCGCGCTCGCGGTCACCGCCGGCAGCGGCGCGGCCCGCCGCACCACCGCCGTCGACATCGACGACCGGGGCCCGATCGACCAATGACCTCCTCCGCCCCGTCCGCCGCCACCGGCCCCGCACGGATCCTGTTCGTCGAGGACGACCCGGACATCCGCGAGACGACCACGCTCGCGCTGTCGGCGTTCGGGTTCGACGTCCACGCCGTCCCCGACGGCGACGCCGGTCTCGCGCGGG
The DNA here is from genome assembly GCA_031119595.1 of Patulibacter sp. Classification (GTDB taxonomy): domain Bacteria; phylum Actinomycetota; class Thermoleophilia; order Solirubrobacterales; family Solirubrobacteraceae; genus JAGIBJ01. The sequence goes on from JAVHXX010000071.1 coordinate 7,001, forward strand.
GGTCGACCGAGCGCTTCGACGCCGCCCTGCTCGACGTGATGCTGCCCGGCATCGACGGCCTCTCCCTCACCCGACTGCTGCGGGAGCGGAGCGCCCTGCCGATCGTCCTGCTCTCGGCCCGCGCGGACGCCGTCGACATCGTCGGCGGGCTCGAGGCCGGCGCCGACGACTACGTGACCAAACCCTTCGAGACGCCCGTGCTCGCGGCGCGACTGCGGTCCGCGCTGCGCCGGGCCGCGCGCCACGGCGAGCCGGCCGCACTCACCATCGGCGACGTCGTCATCGCCCCGGGCGCGATGAGCGTCACGGTCGAGGGCGAGCCGGTCAGCCTCACCGGTACCGAGCTGCGGCTGCTCCTCGAGCTCGCCCGCAGCGTGGGCATCACCCTTTCCCGCGACACGCTCCTGGAACGCGTGTGGGACTACGCGTGGAGCGGCGACACCCGCCTCGTCGACACGCACGTCGCGCGGCTGCGGGCGAAGATCGGCGCCGCGCGGATCACCACCCAGCGCGGTATCGGCTACCGGCTCGAGCGCGCGTGACCGCGACGGCCCGGCCGCGCGGGCCGCGGTGGCGGACCCACGGGCCGCGGTCGCTGCGCACCCCGCTCACGACTGCCCTGGTGGGCCTGACCGCGTTCGTGTTGATCGCGAGCGCGGTCGCGATCTACGCGGCGACGGCCCGCACCCTCGACCAGCAGGCGCGCGACGACCAGGCCTCGCGCGCGGTCGCCGCCGCGGCCCTGCTGCGCGAGACGGGCCGGACGGTGCTCGGCGCCCGCGCGGACGACCCCGACGCCCCGCTGCCGCTGCGACGGGCGGCCCAGGGCGGCGACCTCGCGACCTACATCGGACCGGTCGACGGGCAGCGGATCGCCTGGGCCGCGACCGCGATCGACGGGCCCGGCGGACGCCGCGCGATCTACGTGCGCCGGTCGCTCGCGTGGGAGGCAGCGACCCTCGCGGGGCTCCGCACGCAGCTGCTGTGGTTCACGGGCGTCGGGCTCGTGGCGACCGCATTGCTCGGCTGGTTCCTCGCGGGCCGGCTGTCGCGGCGGCTGCGTGATGCCGCGGCGATCGCCGACGACATCGCCGCCGGCGACCTCGAGGCCCGCATCGCCGCCCCGGGCCGCGACGAGGTCGCGCGCCTCGGCGACGCCGTCGATGGGGCCACCGCCGGGCTGCGGTCGCGGCTCGAGCGCGAGCGGCACTTCTCGTCGCACGTCGCCCACGAACTCCGCACGCCGCTCACCGCCCTGACCGTCGCCTCCGACCTGCTCGGCGAGGGCCGCCCCGCCGAGATCGTCCGCTCGCGCACGCGTGAGCTCAGCCACCTCGTCGAGGAACTCCTCGAGCTCGCGCGGGTCGAGTCGAGGCGGGAGCCGTTCGAGGCAGAGCCCATCGACCTCGTCGAGTTCGGCACGCGCGTGGCGGGCTCGTGCGACGTGCCGGTCGCATTCGGCCGCGTCGACGCGGCCGCCGCCACGGTCACCACGGACCGCCGTCACCTCGAGCGCATCCTCGTAAACGTCCTCACGAACGCCGCCCGCCACGGTGCCGCGCCGATCGAGGCGACCGTCGCCCGCGGCGCCGTGCAGATCCGAGACCGCGGCCCGGGCTTCCCGCCGCGCCTGCTCGCCGACGGCCCGACCCGCTTCTGGACCGGCAGCACGAGCGGTGTGGGCCTGGGCCTCTCGATCGCCCTCGCCCACGCCGAGGCGATCGGCGCCGAGCTCCACCTCGCGAACGACGACGGCGCCGTGGTGACGATCGCGCTGCCGTGAGGCGGGCGGCTCAGTCGCTTTCGGGCGGCAGCGAGCCGGTGCCCTTGAAGCGCATCGACTCGCGCATGCGGGCGGTGATGGCGCGGCGGTTCGCGCCACGCCAGCGACTCGTCGAGGGCACGGTGGTGCGCACGAGCTGGGTCCAGTCGGCGAGGGGCAGCTCGCCGGCGATGAGCTGGGCGAGGCCGGAGGTCACCGGCGCCTGGACGCCCGCAAGGGCGAGGGCGCGCGCGAGGAGCGGGACGGTCTCGAGGGCCTCGACGGCCTGCCCGACCTTGATCGGGATCTCCTCCGACGGCACCCCGGCCGCGAGGAGCTCGCCGGCGCGGCGATTGCGGGAATGCGGCGCGAGCGCAGTGGCGACGAGGTCGCCGACGCCCGCAAGGCCGAGCAGCGACTGCGGCCGCGCCCCGAGGCGCGCGGCATAGTCCCAGACCTCCGCGAAGATGTGGCCGGCAGCGGCGCCCGCGGCGTTCAGGCCCTGCGCCTCGGTCGCGCCGGCGGCGAGGGCGGCGGCGTTCTTCGCCACGCCGCCGAGCTCCACGCCGACCGGGTCGAGCGTGCGCTCGCAGACCACGCCCGCGCGGAGGAAGACCTGCTGGATGAGGTTCGCGACGTTCTCGTTCTCGGAGGCGACGACGAGCGCGGCGCCGTCGGCGACCATCTCCTGCGCGTGCGCGGGCCCACCGATCGCGGCGACCCGGAGCGGTCCGAAACGCTGCGCGAGCACGCGCGACGGAAGTTGGCCATCCGGTGGGACGAGCCCCTTGCTCATCGCGACGATCGGCACGCGGCGCCGGAGCCCGCGCGACTCGAGCTCGCTCACGGTCGAGGTGACGGCGCTCGACGGAAGCCCGAGGAAGATGATCTCGCCACGCGAGAGGCCCGCGTCGACGGACTCGATGCGCAGGTCGGCGGGAAGTTCGACGCCCGGCAGATACTTCTCGTTCTCGCGGGTCTCGCGGAGGCGCTCGGCCTGTTCCTCCGAGCGGGTCTGCAGGGTGGTGCGCAGCCCGCCGCGCGCGAGGAGCACCGCGATCGCGGTGCCGAACGACCCCGCGCCGACCACGATCGCACGGCGGCCGATCGGGTTCGGGACGACCAGCGAGGTGATCGTCGACCGCGACGCGGCCCTCGGCTGGCGGACGCTTGGCATCTCGCGGGCCAGCTTCGCAGACCCGCGCGGACCGAGGCGCACGGGCGCCGTCAGCAGACCCGGGCGTGGCGCGGCCGGGCCCTCCGCGTGGCCGAATCACGCAGGGCCGACGGGCTCAGTCGCCGCCACCCGCCGCGGCGGCCCACCGCTCTGCGAGGAACCGCCCCGCCGCCACGAGCTCGTCGCGCGTGGTCGCCTCGACGATCTCCTGCAGGTCGATGATGCGGCCGTCGAACGCGGAGATGCCGTTCGACCCGACGACCGCATGACACGGCACGCCGCCCTGCCGGGCGCGGGTCGCGAGCTCGCCGGGGCCCTTGCCGTCGAGGGTGGTGCGGTCGATGCGCCCCTCCCCCACGACCACGAACCGCGCCGCCTTCATGCGCGCATCGGTGCCGAGCGCGTTCAGGACGTACGGCGCGCCGCGTTCGAGGGCCGCGCCGTGCACCGCGAACAACCCGCCGCTCAGGCCACCCGCTGCGCCGCTCATCGGCACGGCGCCCGGGTCGACGGACCACGTCGCGGCGAGCGCGGCGAGTCGCCGCTCGAGCTCGGCGACGCCTGCCGCATCGGCCCCCTTCTGCGGCCCGAACACGGCAGCGCACCGCGACCAGGTCGTGGCGACGTCGCAGAGGCACGTGAGCTTCGCGCCGCGCAGGCCGCCGTCCTCCTCGATCGCGGCGAGCGCGCCCGCGCCGCCGTCGACCGTCGCCGAGCCGCCGCAGGCCACGAGCACGTGCTCGGCGCCGGCCGTGATCGCGGTGGTGATGAGCTCGCCGGTGCCCGCGGTGGTCGCGCGGAGTGGGTCGCGGTCGGCGGCGGCGATGAGCGGCAGGCCGCTCGCGGCGGCCATGTCGAGGACCGCGGTGCGCGGCGTGCGCGCGCGGCCCGTCGGCGGGGACAGCAGGGTGAAGGTCGCGTCGACCGGGTCGCCGAGCGGACCGGTCACGCGGACGGCGTGCTCCTCGCCGCCGAGCGCGCCGCGCAGGATCGCGGCCGTGCCCTCGCCGCCGTCGGCGATCGGGCAACGGTCCGCGGCGAGCCCCGCCGCCTCGAGCCCCTCGGCGATCGCGTCCGCGACCTCGGTCGCCGTGAAGGTGCCCTTGAACGCATCCGGCGCGACCAGCACGGGCCGCTCGTCGTTCCACGTCACGGGCGGGATCATCCCAGAGGCGCGGCGCCGCGCGGCCGCCCGCGGGTCAGCGGCGCACCTGCGCGCCGCCGCCCACCGCGAGCGCCCGTCCGACCTGCGCACCCCGGGCATCGAGCGCCCGGAAGACGACCGCACCGCGGTACCGCATGGCGTACGAACCGTCCTTGCGGCGCACGGCCATGGAGAAGAGCGCGCGCATCATCGCCGGCTGGCCGACCCAGCTGATGCGCGTGATGCGTTCGGGTCCGACCCGCACGGTCTTGACCCCCACCGGCGACGCCACCTCGACCATCGCCGTGCCGGGCGGCACGGCGAGGAGCACGCTGTCGCTGCCCGGCGGGATGCGCTGCCACACGCGCCGCCGATAGGCGACGGAGGCGGCGGGCGTCCCGGGGGCGTAGGTGTCGTCGCTCGACCCGCTCCCGCCGATCTCGACGATGCGCTTCGCCGACCCCGGCGGGAGTGGATTGCAGGTGAGCGGCGGCTGACGGAGCAGCCCCGAGTGGCGGTCGGGCACGACCGGCCGTCCGGCGACGGCGCCCGTCGACTGCAGGTAGCAATGGGCACGGGTCGCGGCGGCCCGCGGAGCGAACAGCCCACCGGGCACGTCGCTGTTGGGCTGCGGGAAGGTCGCGAACTGGCGCACGCTCGTCGGATCGACCACGCGCGCCGACGACGCGCCGCGGGCCCGAGGCCGCGCGAGCCACCCGGCGGGCTGGCGATGTCCGGCCTGCCGTTGCGCGTCGAGCCGCATCATCATCGGCCCGTCGATGACGAAGTACCCGGGCGGGATCGCGTAGCGCGTCGCGCCGCCGCGGTCGGTGACGGCGAGCCGGGCGACGGTGGCCGTGGCCGTCCCGGGCAGGACCCGCAGCACGCCGTGCCGCGCCATCGGGAGCGCGGTCGTGGAGCCGTCGTGTTGCACGCGCGCCGACGTCGCGGGGCCGTCGACCGACCCCCAGATCACGGTCGCGCCGATCTCGGCGCCGGCCTCGCGGACGGGCCGGTCGGGCATCGACGCGACCATCACGCCGAGCCGCTGCGCGATCGGACTCGACGTCGCGCAGACGGTCGTCTCGCCCATGTCCGCGCGGATCGGCCCGACGCGCTCGGCGCCGGGGGCGATCCAGACGAAGCGCCCGTCCACAAGGCGGCCGAGCTGCGTGCACCACACGCGCGAGCCCCGGGCGCGGTCGCCCGCGGGGCCGGCGAGCGCCGGGCGCTGGAAGGTGCGGATCGCCCACGGCGCGCCGCCCGCGGGATCGGGGGCGGTGGCGGCGAGGCCGATCGTCGACCGGATCGCCGGCGCGACACGGTCGCTGCCGCCGATCCCGAGCGGGATGCGCCCGCCGATCGGCGGATGCGCGTCC
>JAVHXX010000072.1 GCA_031119595.1 Patulibacter sp.
TGCTCTGGTCGACGAGCCGCCTCGACGACGACGGTGGCCTCCTGCTCGACGAGACCATCGACGCCTTCGGCGTCGATCTCGCCGAGATCCGGGTCGCCCGGGCGTTGCCGAGCGGGTTCGAGGTGATCCTCGCGCGCGGCGCCGCGCTCACGTTCCGCGGCGAGCCCGCGACCGTCGAGGCACTCGCGGCCCGCGTCGAGGCGGCCCCGGCGCACTGAGCGGTGTGGCGCGACGCATCGGTCGCGTGATGACCGAAACGTCGCGCGGTCGGGCGCCTGGAACGGCCGACGGCGGCCCGGAGGCCGCCGTCGAACGAAGGGCGTGGGTGGCGCGGCCGGGCCGCGCCGGAGCCTCAGGACTTCTTGTCGGCGCCCAGGCCGCGCGACTCGCGCGTGAGGACCTGGTCGATGATCCCGTACTCGATCGACTGCTCGGCGGAGAGGAAGCGGTCGCGCTCCATGTCCTCCTTGAGCTGCTCCATCGAGCGGCCGGTGTGCTTCGCGTAGATCGTGTCGACGCGGCGGCGGATGTCGATGATCTCGCGGGCGTGGATCTCGATGTCGGTCGCCTGACCCTCGAAGCCACCGGAGGGCTGGTGGATCGTGATGCGGCTGTTCTGGAGGGCCATGCGCTTGCCGGGGGCGCCGCCGGCGAGCAGCAGCGAGCCCATGCTCATCGCGATGCCGCAGCAGATGGTGCGGACATCCGGCTTGATGAACTGCATCGTGTCGTAGATGGCCAGACCTGCGTAGATCGAGCCACCCGGCGAGTTGATGTAGATCGAGATGTCCTTGTCCGGATCGTCGGACTCGAGGTGCAGCAGCTGCGCGACGATCAGGTTGGCGATCTGGTCGTTGACCTGGGTTCCGAGGAAGATGATCCGGTCGTTCAGGAGGCGCGAGTAGATGTCGTACTCGCGCTCGCCGCGCGAGGTGCGCTCGATGACGGTGGGGATCATGGGCATGCCGGGCAGCCTACTGGCTGGCGCCGCGGCCTTCGCCGTCGCTGGACGCCTGCAGGGGGAGTTGCGCCACGTCCGGCGATCCCGACGGGTTTCGGGCCGTGGACGTCGCACCCGCCCGCCCGGCCGCATAGGGTGATGGGCCGTGCCTGCCTTCGCCCTCCCGGCCTCGTGAACGCCAAGATCCCCAACGCCCTCACGGTCGGCCGGATCGTCATCACGCCCGTGATGGTCGTCGCCCTCGCCGCGGACACGAAGACCGGCAATACCATCGGCGCGCTCGTGTTCGCGGTCGCCTCGATCACGGACTTCGTCGACGGGTACCTCGCGCGCCGCGCCGACGTGATCTCCGCCTTCGGCAAGCTCATGGACCCGATCGCCGACAAGCTCCTCGTCGTCGGGGCGCTCGTGCCGCTCGTCGCCAACCACCGCGTGGCGGCGTGGGTCGCGATCCTCATCCTGCTGCGCGAGGCGCTCGTAACCATCACGCGCTTCCAGATCAAGCGCGGCGGAGGTGAGGTCATCGCGGCCGCGCAACTCGGCAAGCTCAAGACCGTCGTCCAGCTCTGGGCGATCCTCTTCATCATCATCTGGACCTGGGAACCGGTCCTCGTGAAGATCGTCGTCTACGCCGCCGTGATCCTCACGATCGCGTCCGCCGTCGACTTCTACTGGCGCACGTTCCGCGGCGGCACGGCGCCCGTCGCCACGGACGAGCCGGGCCTCTCGACGCACAGCTGAGCGGCTGCGGCGCTCAGCCGCCGGCGTCCGGCGGCGGGAGCGGGCCCGCGGTGAGGTCGTCGCTGAACGTGACGACGACCCGTGGTCCCCATTTGGCGAGGACGCCGAACGTCTCGGGATCCTGCATGAGCACGAACCCCAGGTAGGCCGAGTATTCGGCGGCCGCCGCGGCGTGCGTCTCCTCCGGCGTCGCGCGAGGCGCAGCGAGCGCGGTGACCGCAGCGACACGCTTGCGGTCGGTCGCGTTGATGACCTCCTGCACGGCCGGGTCGTAGACGCCCCAGGAGCGGATCGCGCGCTCGAGGCCCATGTCGATGTGGACCACGAGCCGGTTGAGGGCATCGCGGCGCGCGTGCGGGTCGGTCTCGTCGAAGGTCGGCCGGAGCTCCTCGATCACGCGGTCGGTGGTCGTGGCATGCCAGTGCTCCAGGAGCGCGTCGCGGTATCCGGCGACGCCGTCGAACCGGTGGTAGAAGGCGCCCTTCGTGAGGCCGGCGCGGCGGCAGAGCTCGTCGACGGTGAGCGACTGCGGGCCGCGGGTCCGCAGGAGCTCGAGGCCCAGCTCGAGCCAGTCGGATGCGGAGCGTGGGGGAATGGGCGAGGCGGTCGGGCGCGGAATCGGGGTCGCGCCGGCGGGCCTGGGTGCCCGCCGACCGGAGCATCGTCGCAAGCGGGGCGGGCGGAGCCGCGGCTCCGCCCGCCCGGTGCGCGGCGCTACCCGACCTGCGGCCGCGAGAGCGTGAGCGTGGCCTGGTTGCCGGTGCCGGCGGCGATCGCGCTGAGCGCGCCGTCGAGCCAGCCGCAGCCCGAGAGCGCGCTGATCGCGAAGCCCTGGCCGCTCGTGGTGAGCGTGGCGCCGTCGGCCGGGTCGGCGACCGGTGAGGCCGGGTCGGAGCGGAGGTCGAGGACCGACGGGCGCGTGGTGGAGCAGGTCGGGCCGCCGGCGATCACATGCCCGAACGCGACGAGCCGCGGGTGGCGGATCTTCGCGGCCGCGTGCAGGGTCAGGACGCCGTCCCGCCAGGTGCCGGTGACGGGCTCCGTGAACAGCCACGTCGTGTCGGCGTCGGCCGGCACGAGGCCGAGCACCACCACGTGCGCGACGGTCGGTGTGAGCGTGAACGCACCGGAGAAGGTGCCGGTCGACCGGTCGAGCGTGCCATCGAAGGTGCCGTCGATCGCAACGGTTCCGCGGATGCCGGTGCGGACCTGCGCGGAGCCGTGGACGTCGAAGCGGAGCGGCGTGGTGGTGCTCGGGGTGCTCGCCGGTGGCGTGGCGCCGGCGGCCGCGGCGGTCGACGCGAGTCCGCCGGAGGCCATCGCGGCGGCGACGGCAGCGACGGCCTTGATCGTGGACGGGCGACGGATCGGAGTGTTCATGCGCCATACCGTACGGTATGGAATGGCAAGCGCAAGCGGGGAATCCCTCGCGTTTCGCGAAGGGCCGCGAGGGAGCGCTCAGTCCGCGGGGGAACGCTCAGGTCGCGGGCGACTCGACCACGGCCGGGGCGACCCGGGCCGTGCGGAGCGAGTCGAGCGTGAGGAGCACCAGCGCGACCCAGACCAGGCCGAACCCGAACCAGCGCGAGGCAGGCATGTGCTCGCCGAGAAGGACCACGCCGCACAGGAGCTGGAGCACGGGCGTGAGGTACTGCAGGAGGCCGAGCGTGGTGAGTGGCACGCGGCTCGCCGACGCCGCGAAGAGCAGCAGTGGCGCCACGGTCACGAGGCCGGTACTCACGAGCAGTACGCCCTCCCACGGCGGGTTCGTGCCGAAGGTGCCGCGGCCCGTCGCCTCGATCACGACGATCGCGACGAGGGCGGCGGGGAAGAGCGTGAGCGTCTCGGTCGTGAGGCCAGGAAGCGCGCCGACGTGTCCGCCGACGCGGTTCTTCAGCAGGCCGTACGTCGCGAACGACCCGGCGAGGATGAGCGAGATCCACGGCGGGTGGCCGTAGTCGATCGTGAGCACGGCGACGGCCGTGACGGCCACGAGCACCGCGGCCCACTGCAGGCGACGCAGCCGCTCGCGCAGCACGACCACGCCGAGCGCCACCGTGACCAGCGGGTTGATGAAGTACCCGAGCGACGCCTCGATCACGTGGCCCGTGTCGACCGCGTGCACGTACACGCCCCAGTTCACCGCGAGCAGGACCGCGGCGATCCCGAGCGTGAGGACGGTCCGGCGCGAGGCGAGCACGGCGCGGAGCTCCGGGCCCTGCCGCAGCGCCCGCACGAGCAGCAGGCACGTCACGAGCGACCACGCGACGCGGTGCAGCACGATCTCGAACGGACCCGAGTCGTCGAGCAGCCTGAAGTACAGCGGGAAGACGCCCCACAGCGAGTACGCGCCCACGCCGTAGAGGACGCCGGCTCGGGTGGTCGAGGGGGCGGCGCTCACGCCGTCGACGCTAGTCGCAGGCGTGCCGACGGGCCGACACGTCCGCGGACGGTCGACCCGACACCGTGCGGGGCCTCAGCGGCCGGCGAGCCACGCGTCGCGGCCCAGGTGCTGGGCGTCGACGTCGTCGCCGCGCATCTCGCCCCGGAGTTCGCCGAGCAACCCCACGCGGGACGCGATCACGTTGTGCTGGTGGATCGTCTCGAGGTTCTCCTGGCGGGCCCCGATCCACACGTGGTCGGAGAGCGTGGGGAGGTGGTCCACGACGCCGGCGATGGTCTCGCGCACGCAGTCCTCGACGAAGCGGGGGTTGCGATGGGCCCGTTCGACGACGGCGCCCTCGTCGCTGCGCTTCATCAGCTCGAAGATCTCCGACGACATCGACGCCTCGACGATCGCCACGAGCGTGCGGGCATCGAGCAGGGTGTCGTCGCCCTCGGGCAGGCCGATCTCGAGGGTGCCGAGACCTCGCTGGTTGTGCGTGGCGACGGGGACCGCGGCGAAGATTCGGGCGATCTCGTCCTCGGTGAAACCGTCGCCCAGGAGGCGCTCGTGCGAGCTGGCCTCGATCAGGCCCTGGGCACACGGGCACGCCGTCATCCCCTGGGCCTGCACGCCGATGATCCGGCGGGTCCCGCGCTCCGACGCCGATGCGGTCGCGATGAGCGTGTAGATCTCCTGGGTCGCGATGCCCGAGAGCGGCGCCGGCTTCTCCTCGGGGTACCGCGCGACCATCCGCACCTCGGCCCGGCGCGCCCCCTGGCGCTCGCGGACGACCTCGGCGATGTGCGCGGCGAAGTCCTCGGCCCGCAGTGTGGTCGACGCCCCGACGACGAGCTCGCCGATGGTGTCGTTGATGACCTCCTCGAAGCGCGACATGTGCGCGCCCTTCTGGTGGCCGCCGAGTTCGACGACGCATTCGAAGGTCGCGTGGTACGGATGCTCGCCCTCGGGCGTGATCAGCCGGACGACCTTCTCGGTCTCGGTGACGCCGACCCGCGAGAGACTCACGGGGACCCGCGGGGCCTGGGCCTGGACGTCGGTTGCGGAGGTGGTGGAAGTGCTGCTCATGGCGTTGGTACCCGCCGTTCTGGGGACGCTGACCGGGCGACTTGTTATGTGAGATCCATCCGGTTTGCTACAAACCAATGAGTCAAGTGAAACGGCGCCGTCCTCGGAGCCTAGGCGGTGCGCTCCACGCAGGGCGCGCGGCACGGGTGAGGGGGGCCGTTTCGGGCGACGAATCAGGACAACGTGAGCAACCGTACGACGACGAGAGAGCCGAGGGCGCGATTGCCCCGAGGTGTCGTGCGGATTGATTCCTTGGGGGGAGAACACTCATGAGCGGACGCATCGTGCAGATCGACGAATCGGCCTTGAACGAGCCGGACGTCGACGGTCCGAAGCCGGTCGACGACGAGCTTCAGGCGCTCGCGTCGGTCAAGACGCCGAAGCGGCGCAAGACCGATACCGACGAGGACCCCACCGACGGTGGTGTCGATGCCCTGCGCATGTACCTGCGCGCGATCGGTCGCGTGCCGCTGCTGACCGCCGCGGAGGAGATCGAACTCGCCAAGCGGATCGAGAAGGGCGACCTCGCCGCCAAGCAGCACATGGTCGAGGCCAACCTGCGCCTCGTCGTGTCGATCGCCAAGGGCTACCTCGGTCGCGGGCTCGGCCTGCTCGACCTCATCCAGGAGGGCTCGCTCGGCCTCATCCGTGCCGTCGAGAAGTTCGACTACCGCCGCGGCTTCAAGTTCTCCACGTACGCCACCTGGTGGATCCGTCAGGCCGTCTCCCGCGCCATCGCCGACAAGGCCCGCACGATCCGCGTGCCCGTCCACATGGTCGAGAAGATCGGCCGCGTCGCGCACGCCGAGCGCCGCCTCGTCGCCGCGATGGGCCGCGAGCCGTCGCTCACCGAGCTCGCCCACGAACTCGAGATGACCGAGCACGAGGTCCGCGAGATCCAGCGCTACGGCCAGCAGCCCGTCTCGCTCGACAAGCCCGTCGGCGACGAGGACGACACCTCCCTCGGCGATTTCGTCGAGGACACGCAAACGCCCTCCGCCCTCGAGGTCGCCGCGAGTTCCATGCGCCGCAGCCACGTCGACGAGGCCCTCGCGGAACTCGGGGAGCGCGAGCGCCAGGTGCTCTCCCTCCGCTATGGCCTCGACGGCGACGAGCCCCACACCCTCGACGAGGTCGGGCGCATGTTCGACATCACCCGCGAGCGCGTGCGGCAGATCGAAGGCCAGTCACTCCGTCGCCTCCGCCTGCTCCCGCAGAGCCAGCCGCTCCGCGACGCGAGTTAGTCCCGTCCGCCGGCTCCTCGCCGGCGCACCAAGCTTCCCGGGCCCCGGGCACACTCGAGCGGGGTGTGCCCGGGGCCCGGGTCGTTCCGCGGGTCGGACGTCCTGCGTTGTGCCCGGCTTCGCACGGCCCGCTCGCGTGCGCACATCGCTGCGCTCCTTAGCGTGGCAACCATGCAGCACGCCGACTACGCGACGGGAGCCCTGGCTGCGCTTGCCGCCGCTGGCGGCGCCGCGGCCGTGTCGCTCGTGTTGCCGGTGTCGCCGTCGAACCGGCGCACCATCCCGCAACGCGCGGCGGGTGGAGGAGGGGCCTTCGTCGCGTGCTTGGTGCTCGGGATCGCGGACCATCAAGCGTTCTACGGACTGTTCATGGGCATGCTCTTCGGGGGCGTGTTCGGCGTGGTACCCGCAGTCGTGCAGTCGCTGAAGTTGCGGATGCGGCACGGATCGGTCCGATGAGCGACTGGGGAGCTTGGCTCCGTGGGCGCTGGCGCAGGGCGCTCATCGCCACCGGCCTGGCCGTCCCCAGGTCCGGCGAGCGAGCCCGCACCGCGGCCCCACCCGACCGGCCGTCATGGATGCGCGAGGAGGTCGCCTGGACGTTCCGCGTCGGGTTCGTCGTCGTCGCCGTGTTCGTGCTCGACGGCATCGGGCTCCCGGAGCACTGGTCGATGTTCATCGCGCTCGTGGTCGGCCTTCCGCTCGGTGGCTGGCTCGTGTGGCACCTTCCGGACACCCGGATCACTCGGGACCCACGCACGCGCCGTCCGTCGTCCGCGCCGCCTGGACCGGGAAGCGACGTCGCCGACGATCCGCAGTGACCCGGACGACCCGCCCGCGTCGGGATCGTCTTCGACGACGTGCCGCTCTTCCACGCCCTCGGCTCGGGCCCCGTGCACGGTCGGGACGGTGCCCGTCCTGCGGAGCTCGAGTGGCCCCGCACCCCGCCCGCGTACGTGCCCGATGACGGGGCACGTCACCCAGCCGTCGCCTCCCGCGAAGGCTCGCTAGACTTCGCGACCCACTCCCGGAGGGATGTCCGAGTGGTTAAAGGAGACGGGCTGTAAACCCGTTGGCTCTGCCTACGCAGGTTCGAATCCTGCTCCCTCCACTGGCCGATTTCGGTGCCGCCGCGCCGGGATCGGCCCTTTTTGTTTGCGGCCGGTTCGCCTGGCGCGGCTAGGTGGTCGCGGGCACGGCGGCCGGCCAGGTGACGCCCGTCAGCTCCTCGGCCTTCGCGAAGAGGGCATCGATCACGGCGTGGTCCTTCGCGCGGCGCGCGTGGGGGTTGTTCACCGGGGCGCCGCGGAGCATGAAGAGCCGCGGGCCGAAGAGCTGGCCGGGCTTGGCGGCCGGGTCGATCGCGGCACGGAGCGTGGGCAGGGCCCCGGCGGCCGACGACTGCGCCGGGCTCGGGAGCGTGTTGACGAACAGGTCGACGAGGTTCACGCCCTCCTTGTTCCGACCCGGACCGGTCGTCTGCAGGTTGCTCTTCGCGAGGCCCGGGTGCGCCGCGGTGCTGAGAAGGTTCCAGCGGGCTGTGTCGGCGCGCTTCGCGAGCCCGATCGCGAGCATCGACGTGGCGAGCTTCGACTGACCGTAGGCGACCCAAGGCTTGTAGCCCTGCTCGAGCTGGAGGTCGTCGAGCGTGATCTTGCCCATGAGCGCCGCCGTGCTCGTGACGGTCACGACGCGCGGACGTGGAGCCGCGAGGACGAGGTCGAGCAGCTGGCCGGTGAGAGCGAAGTGGCCGAGGAAGTTCGTGCCGAGCTGGAGCTCGAACCCGTCGGTGGTGAGCTCACGGTTCGGGACGGCCATGATGCCGCCGTTGTTGATGAGCAGGTCGATGGGGCGGCCGTCCGCCTTGCGGCCGCTGGCGAACGCCTCGACCGTGGAGAGGTCCGAAAGGTCGAGTGCCTCGCGGGTGACCGTGGCGCCCGGCGCCGCCGCCTGGATCTCGGCGACCGCGGCGTTGCCCTTCTCCTCACTGCGGGTCGCGAGGATGACCTCGGCGCCGGCGATCGCGAGGGCCTTGGCGGCCTCGAAGCCGATGCCGCTGTTGCCACCCGTGACGATGGCCAGCCGGCCGGCCTGCGAGGGGATGTCGTTCGTGGACCACGAGGAGCTCATGGCGACGAACGTAGCGTTCCGTCGTCGGCTCCGCGCGGCTTCGGGTCGACACGATTCGTCGGGCCGCCGACTAGGGTCATCGCCCATGGCCGACGCTGCGATCGAGGTGTTCCGCGCGGATGCGGAGGATGCGGAGGGCATCGCCCGCGTGCACGGCCGCGCGCGAGCCAAGGCGTACGCCGACCTCGACGTCGCCCAGCGTGGGCGCGAGCCGTTGCCCGCGGAGCGCGTCGAGCTCTGGCGCGACCTGCTGGGTCGCGACGACGACCGCGCGTTCACGATCGTCGCCGAGGACGGCGGCGAGGCCGTCGGCTTCTGCTCGGTCTCCACGGAGAGCCGCGACCCCGATGCCCCGGACGGCACTGGGGAGATCGCGGCGCTCTACGTCGACCCCGAGCGCTGGGGTGGTGGCATCGGCGCGGCCCTGATGACCCAGGCGGTCGCCGACCTCCGCGAGGCCGGCTGCGCCGCGGCGACGCTCTGGGTCCTCGCCGAGAACGCGCCCGCGATCCGCTTCTACGCCCGGTTCGGCTTCGCGCCCGACGGCCTCGGCGGCCCGGATCCGCAGACCGGCCGACCCAAGGCCCGGCTGCACGCCACGCTCACGAGCTGAACGGCGCCGCGTCGCCTACCAGTGCCGCCCGGCCCGGATCTCGTGGAGGCCGGGCTTGGAGAGGTGGAGGACCTGGAAATGGGCGCCCGGAGCATCCGCCGGCGCCTCGTCACGCCAGAGGGTGAACCGCACCAGCTCCCAGGTGCGGGTGTCGATCGCGAGCGCGGTCGAGTGCACCTGGGGTGAAACCGCGACGGCTCCGGTCTCACCGACGGCATGCGCGATCGCGACCGCGGGATCGAGGTCGCCGGGGATCGACCAGGTGTCCCGGGTGGCGGTCTGCGGGGTCGCGTTGATCGATGGTCCCGGGTCGAAGGCCAACCCGCTCCACTGCCGCGCCGGCGGGCGACCGAAGTCGCGGACGATGTTCGCGAACCCGCCGTCCCACATGAACCGGTTGAACCCCGGGGTGTTGTTCCACAGGTAGAACGGCGCGTACGTGTTCACCGGTGAGCCGTACCGCCCGGCCTGCCGGATGAGGTATGCCTTGAACCCCAGGTCGGGCCAGGTGTCCGTGACGGTGCCGCGGCCGCGCACCCGCTCGCGGATGATCTCCATGTCGTAGTCCGCGGGGAGCGGGAGTTCGTACTGCACGGCGAGCATGCGACCCACGCTACGTCGACCCGTGCGGCCGATCGCGCCGCACCCGGCGGCCCGTCCCGCAGACGCACACGGGAGGCAGGGCGGCCGGATCGAGCGGCGGTCCTCAGGCCGGCAGCGTGTACTTCCAGACCGGCGCCACGGTGAGCGTCCCCGTGTTCACGAAGCCCAGCGGGCCGAGGCCCGTGATCCCGATGGTGGCGGCGAGGTCGGTGAGGCCGATGGTGTCGGCGTTGATGCCGCCGCCGACCTTCTGCGTGCCGCCGGAGGTCGGGAAGGTGAAGACCGTGGGGGTGAGGTTGATCTGCGACGGGCCCGGCGTGCGCGGGAGCACCGGAAGGTTCGGGCAGTAGGAGTCGGCGACGGTGAGCTTCAGCTGGTCGGTCGCGGTGAGGGCCCAGTTCACGTCGATCGTGGAGTTGCCCTTCGACGTGATCGTTGCGGCCCAGCCGCCGTCGGTCGGCTGGATCCGGTCGAACGTGCAGCCGATCTTGCTCTTGTAGGCGACGTTGCTCCACACGTACTTGCCGCTGCCGGTCCACGTGGTGCCCTCGCTCGTGGCGATGGCCTTCAGGCTCGAGTCGATCGTGCCGGTGGCGGTGTGGGTGGGGAAGTCGAAGACGCCGTCGACGTGCAGGGCCACCGAGTAGCGCGACGGGTCGCGGCAGAGCCGCTCGGCAACCACCTTCGCGACCTGCGCGGACTCGGCCTTCCAGGCGGCCTTGCTGATGGTGGTCGTGACGGTGTCGAAGATCTTCTTCGTCTTGCCGTCGGTGAAGGTGAGGACGAGCTTGGCGGTCTTGCCGTCCTTCGCCGGGGTGACCTTCCCGCTCACGTTCACGCCCGGCGTGATGAGGTCGCGCTTGAGCTTGCCCGCGGAGTAGTAGGTCGACCGGCCGCCCTTGGCCTCCTTGCGCAGGAACGGCAGCACGGACGAGTTCTCGGTGAGGGTCGAGGCGCACTCCGGCTTGCCCTGCGTGGCGGCCATCAGCACGGCAGGGAACCCGCCGCGCAGCGTGCCCCACGAGCCGGTCCCGCCGGTGAACGGCTTGATCGAGAACGCGGTGGTGTTGTCGACGCGCTTGCCGGATTCGGTCGTGTAGGAGGCGGCGCTCGCGCTCGGTGTGGCCTGCGCCGCCGAGGCGCTCGGAGCAGCGGAGTCGACGGCCGTCGCGGCCCGGGCCGCCGCCGCGGCGGCGCGGGCGCCTTTCGCCTTCGACGGCGTGAGGCGGACGCCGGTGCGGTGCTGGCGCTTGGTCAGCGACACGGCGACGGTCGTCGACTTCACGGCGCCGCCAGCCGACACGACCGTGGCCGTGAGGGCATACCCGCCGGGCGGCAGGGTGAGCTTGAACGTGCCGCGACTGGTGGGTCGGGCCACGGCGACGACCGCGCCGGTGGCGGCGTTCGCCGCGCGCACCGAGGCGTCGCCCTTCTTCGCGGACGGGATCGCGCCGCGCACGGTGCCCGAGATCGTCCCGTTCGTCGAGGGCTTCTTCTTCGCGGCAGCGGCCGGAGCGGCCGAGGTGCCCAGGACGATCACCGCCGCCGTTGCGAGCAGGCCGACGGGGGACAGTCCGGGACGAGACATCATGGAAGCGTAGACACCGGTGACCGGTGTGTGGTGCGTTGTGGGCGGATCCACGGTCTCGCGTGGCGCGCCGACGAGCGGCAGGGCCGGACGCGAGCTCCCACGGACGTGTGCGTTTGTGTTCGTTCTCGGCTCGCAACGGCATGCATCGGCGCCAGGATGACCGGTCGAGCTGGCGGGAATGTGCACCGTGGGGCGCAACGAACACGTCGACCTTCGATGCCTGACGCCTCGCGGTACGCGACTGCACCCCCGCGGCGCCGGGTGTTTTGGAGATGTGGACAGCAGCTGGACGGCTGGCCGAGATATTCCGGAGGAGTCTCACGCAGGCTGCTTGACTGGGCGTATGGCAAAGCACGCAGGTGACGCCGATCCGGCCGAGACCCAGGAATGGCTCGAGGCGCTCGACGCCGTCATCCGCGAACGCGGCCCGGAGCGCGCCGCCGAGTTGCTCGGCGCGCTGTTCGCCGACGCACGCCTGCAGGGCCTGCACCCCGCCGACGATCTCTCGACGCCCTACGTGAACACCATCCCGGTGTCGCGGCAGCCCGAGCTCCCCGGCGACCCGGCCATCGAGCGCAAGCTCCGCTCGCTCGTGCGCTGGAACGCCATGGCCACGGTGCTCCAGGCCAACATCGAGTCGAGCGAGCTCGGCGGGCACATCGCGAGCTACCAGTCGGCGGCCACGCTCTACGAGACGGGCTTCAACCACTTCTGGCGCGCCCCGACGGAGAAGAACCGCGGCGACCTCGTCTTCATCCAGGGCCACTCCTCGCCCGGCATCTACGCGCGCGCCTACCTCGAAGGCCGGTTCGACGAGGACCAGATGCGGCGCTTCCGGCAGGAGGCCTCGGGCCCCGGGCTGTCGTCGTACCCGCACCCGTGGCTGATGCCGGACTTCTGGCAGTTCCCGACCGTGTCGATGGGCCTCGGCCCGATCATGGCGATCTACCAGGCGCGCTTCATGAAGTACCTGCAGGCGCGCGGCATCGCCAAGACCGAAGGCCGCAAGGTCTGGGCCTTCCTCGGCGACGGCGAGACGGACGAACCGGAATCGCTCGGCGCGATCGGCATGGCCGGCCGCGAGCGTCTGGACAACCTCG
>JAVHXX010000073.1 GCA_031119595.1 Patulibacter sp.
CGGTCACCTCGAGATCCGCCAGCACGGCGAGCGCGTCGACGACCCGGGCGCCGTCCGGGGTCCGATCCGGCTCGGCCGCCCGCGCCACTGAGCGCTCCGTCAGAATCCCGGCCCATGACGACGCCCGAGCCGATGCTGGTGCGGATCGCCGCGGCCACGTCGCTCGGCAGCCGCGGCGAGCCGCGCGCGGCCGAACTCGAGCTCACGAAGATCTGGGACGAGCTCGGCGACGACGGCGACCCGCTCCACCGCTGCGCCGTCGCCCACGCGCTCGCCGACCTCCAGCCCGAGGTGCGCGAGGAGCTCGCCTGGGACCTGCGCGCCCTCGACGCGGCCGCCGGCATCACCGACGAGCGCGCCGCAGCCGCCACCGGCACCGCGGCGCGTGGCTTCGCACCGTCGCTGCATCTCAACGTGGCCGAGGCCTACCGCAAGCTCGGCGATCTCCCGAGCGCCCGGGTGCACGTCGACAAGGGCCTCGCGCACGTCGACGCGCTCGAGGACGACGGTTACGGCCGGATGATCCACGGCGGCCTTGCGCGGCTGTCGGAGCGGCTGGCCGCCGACGAGTAGCCGCGGGGCCGCGCTCGGCCCGCGGGCGTGAGGTCGATCAGCCCTTGACGGTGATCGTCTTCGTGGACTTCGCCGTGCCGCGGTCGGAGTAGATCGCGACGACGAGCTTCAGCTTGAAGGTCTTGCCCTTCGCCGCGGCCGCGTTGAGGCGCGACTTGCCGACCTTGCCCAGCTTGAGCGTGGTCTTCTTCGACGAGCCGTTGGCGGCGAGGTGCAGCTTGCCGATCTGGCGGTAGGTCCTGCTGCCCGGCTTCGTCACCTCGAGCTGCACGATCGCGCTGCCGCCACCGTTGATCGCGAGCGTGATCTTCGTGCCGCTGAGGAGGTTCTTGCGGGAGATGCCCTTGAACGCCGACGACACCGCGACGACGAGCTTGTCCGCGCGCTGCTGCGGCGTGGGCAGCACCTTCACGACCGTGGTCGGCAGCACCGTCGTCGGGGACGGCGTGGGGGCCGGGGTCGGCGTGGGCGTGGGCGTCGGGGCGGGCGGGTCGTACTGGGACTGGGCCTGCGCGATCCCCGCACCCGTGCCGACCGTGAGCACGGCCAGGACGGCGATGCCTCGGGTGAACTTCGACATACCGGTGAACCTACGCACCCGTCGCTCCGCGCGCCAGTGAACTCGGCTCGCCGGGCGCGGTCCGTGACGGACGTCTCCCAGTGCGCCACGTTCCGGGCACCGGTGCGTCGCCGCGAGCCGGGTGGCTCAGCGGGTCATCCCGGTGATCGAGACCTGGTCGATCACGGCGTTGTTCTTCTTCGGGTTCACGAGTGCGCCGGTGAAGCAGTCGGGCGCCTTGCCGGCGAACGCCGCGTACTTCGCCCTCACCTGGAACGACGTCGTCCCGAGGCGGCCGGTCGCCGGACGCTGCTTCCCGAGCTTCGTCTGCGAGGTGGCGGTGAAGGCGACGGGCGCATCCGGCTGCGACAGCAGTCCGCCGCCGCCCGCGAAGACCTTCGAGCAGCCGCCCGTGCCGAGGAACACCGCGAAGGCGGCGTCGTGGCGGGAACCGTCGATCCGGCCGCGGGTGACGAGCGTGAAGACCACGCTGCCGTCGGTCTTGTACTGCGCCCGGACCTGGGTGATGTCGAGGCCCGCCGCGGTCGACGTCGAGTCGTGCGCCGGGTCGTTCGCAGTCCCGCGGTACGTGGTCGTCGCCGCGGACACGGCCGGCGCACCGGCCGCGACGAGGGCGGCCGCGCCGAGCAGGGACGCGGCGAGGTGGGCGGGACGACCACGGAGCATCCCCCGACGGTACGGGTTCCGGAGCGTCGGCGGTAGCACCGCGGCGCGTCAGCTCGGGAGGTGCTCGCCCTTGCGCGCCGTGTGGAACTGGTCGAGCTTGAAGTGCCGCATCCGGCGGCGCAGGTCGATCGTGGTCCACGGGTAGATGGTCGAGTTCCGGCCGGTCGAGTCGAGGTAGTACGACGCGCATCCGCCGTCGTTCCAGACGGTGCCCTCGAGCGCCTTCTGGACCTTGTCGTTCCAGCGCTGGTGGATGTCGCGGCGGACCTCGATCGCCTCGACGCCCGCGGCGCGCGCGGTGCTGATCGCGTCGGCGATGTACCCGGCCTGCGCCTCGATCGGCAGGAACACGGACGTGTGGCCGTTGCCGAGGTTCGGGCCGACCATCAGGAAGGCGTTGGGGATGTCCGGGGCCATCGTGCCGAGGTAGGCCTGCGGGCTCGGGCCCCACGACTCGGCGACCGTCTTGCCGCTCCGCCCGCGGACGGCGTCGGCGATCGGCGGGTCGGTCACGTGGAAGCCGGTCGCGAAGATGATCGCGTCGACCTCGTGCTCGGAGCCGTCGGCCCCCACGACCGACCCCGGCTTCACCTCGGCGAGCGCGTGTGGCACCACGGTCGCGTTGGGCGCGGTGAGGGCCTTGTAGTAGGTGTTCGACATCATCAGGCGCTTGCACCCGAGCGTGAACGTGGGGGTGAGCGCGCGGCGCAGCTCCGGGTCCTTGACCTGCCGCTTGAGCAGACCGAGGCCGAGCTTCTGGAGCTGCTGCATGAGCTTCGGCCGGCGCTGCGCCTGCTGCTGGAGCTCCATGAAGAGCCACAGGCCGATGCGGATGCCGCGCTGCAGCCCCGGCACGTACCGCAGGGCCAGTCGCGACACGCGGCCGACCTTGAAGTCGGGCCGCGGGAGCACCCACGACGGGGTGCGCTGCAGGAGGACGAGCTCGCTCACCGTCGGCTGGATGGTCGGCACGATCTGGATCGCCGAGGCGCCCGTGCCGACGACCGCGACGCGCTTGCCCGCGAGGTCGTAGTCGTGATCCCACTGGGCCGAGTGGAAGATCTTGCCGGTGAAGCCGTCCAGGCCCGGGATGTCGGGGATCTTCGCGTGCTGGAGCGGCCCCGTCGCGCCGACGATGAACTGCGCGCGGTAGGTGCCCTCGGTGGTCTCGACGATCCACCGCTGCTGGTCGTCGTCCCACCGGCTCGCGGTCGCCTCGACCCCGGACCGCAGGATCGTGTCGATGCCGTGCTTGCGGGCCACACCGCGTACGTACGCCTGGATCTCGGGCTGCTTGGCGAACGTGCGGGTCCAGTTCGGGTTCTGCTCGAACGAGAACGAGTAGAGGAGCGAGGGGACGTCGCAGCCGCACCCGGGATAGGTGTTGTCCCGCCAGGTGCCGCCGACCTCGGCGCCCGCCTCGATGATCGTGAAGTCGGTGATGCCCTTCTTGCGCAGGGCGACGACGACCGCGATGCCGGAGACGCCGGCACCGATCACGAGGACCTGCGTGTCGCGGACCGGCTGGGTGCCGTGGGCCTCGGGCTCGGTGGCCGTGGCGGTGGTGCTGGACATGTCGCTCCTAGGCGTCTTCACGCTGGAAGGTGGCGGGGACTCGCCGTTGCTACGCCTGCGTAGCTTAGCTCGCCTCCGCGTACCTGTCGAGGACGGAGGCGAGCCGCAGCACTACGCCGGATTGCCACGCAACGCGGACGGAAGCGAGATTACCAGGCGGCGCGGTGAGCGCCAATGCGACGCGGCGCGGCCTCGAAGCCGGCGGTCAGTGGTGGCCGTCGTGGCGGCGGATGCGCGCCGTCACCGCGGAGCCGATCCCCACGACGGCGGTGAGCGCCGCGGCCGCGGCGGCGGTCGCGAGGGTGAGGATGAGGACATCGGGTTTGGAGCCCGCAGGCGCCATGGTCGCGTAGATGTCGCCGTCGAAGAACCACAGCGGCACCACGAGCGACGCCCAGCCGATCACGAGCTCGGACGGCCCCAGGGCCTTCGGTCCACCCCGCTTCGACGATGCCCTGAGCTCGAGCAGCGGCGGCTCCGCCGGCGCCGCGCGGCGCGACCCGGCGACGCCCGTTGCCGGGGTGCGGACCACGGGCGGCGGCAGGTGTGCAGGGACCGGTCCGCGTGGGGGCGCGGGAAGCGGCGGGGGCAGGTGCGCAGGGGGCGGCGCGGCCGAGTGGAGGAGGTCCGGCATCGACTCCCGTTATCGGGTGAAACGGTGTGAGGGAGGAGTGGCGCGGCGGTGTTCCGACGTGATCCAAACCGTGGGTGTGACGCAGACGACGCAGGAAGCCGCGTTCCGGGTCGCCCCGCTAGCGTCCGGAGGCGTGCTGCGCT
The DNA here is from genome assembly GCA_031119595.1 of Patulibacter sp. Lineage (GTDB taxonomy): Bacteria > Actinomycetota > Thermoleophilia > Solirubrobacterales > Solirubrobacteraceae > JAGIBJ01. The sequence continues at coordinate 4,172 of JAVHXX010000073.1, forward strand.
GCATCTACTTCGACCTCGACGGCACCATCGTGGGCCGCGGCGGGTCGCTCTTCCACGACGCCAACGGAGCCGTGTCGCTCCTCGGAGCCCGGGCGCTCGAGGCCGCGCACCGCGCGGGCGTCGAGGTCGTGCCCGTGAGCGGTCGGCGCCGCGACACCGTCCGCGAGCCGGGCCGCGCGATGGGGGCTCGCGCGTACGGCTTCGAGTGCGGCGGCGGACTCGTCGTCGACGGCGAGGACTTCTGGCAGACCGGCGACCTGCGCCCCACCGCCGACCAGTCCGTCTACGACCAGATCGCCTCGCGCGGTGTGATCGAGCTGCTCACCCACCACTTCGACGGGATGATCGAGCTCCACGCGCCGTGGCACGTCGGCCGCGAGGTGTCGGTCCTCTTCCGCGGCCAGGTCGACGTCGTCGTCGCCCAGCAGCTCCTCAACGACCACGGTTCCGGCGACCTCCGCCTCATCGACAACGGCTATCTCGGCGGACTGCCGTCCGGTGGGACCGGCGCGGTGATGGGTGCGTGGGGCCCGACGAACCTCGACCCGGAGATCGTGTCGCCGCGGTCGTACCACCTCACCCCGGAGGGCACGTCGAAGGCGGCCGCCGTCGACCGGCACCGCCGGATCCGCGGCTACGAGATCGACGAGACGATCTCCGTCGGCGACTCTGCCGAAGACGTCGGCATGGCCGCGGCGACCGGCACCTTCTGGCTCGTCGGTGGCGCCGCCGACCACGATCCGATGGTCGGCGAGGCGCTCCTCGAACACGACAACGTGGTCCACGCCGAGGGCGGCCCGGGCGAGGCCGTCTACGAGGCGGTCGTCACCACGCTGATGGTCGGCGAAGACGCCTGAGGGGGCGCCGCGGAGGGCCCGGCGGGGGCGCGGTCAGCCCATCCCGAAGTGGGTGTTGATCAGGAAGAACATCCCGATCGGCGACGACATGATGAAGAGCAGCATCAGCCAGTCCTGGGTGGTGTGCAGCGAGAACGCCGTCGCGATCGACCCGAGCACCGCGCAGCCCGTGAGCAGGCCGAGGAGCAGGAACGCCCAGCGTTTGCTGCGGATCATGCGCTCCGTCGGGGTGAGGCTCGATGCCGGCCGGATCCGTACGAACGTGACGATCGCCCCGACCGCGACGACCGAGAAGGCCGCCTGCACGATCGATCCGTCGACCTGGAACTTCGCCAGCCACAGGGCGAATCCGATCGCCAGCACGACCGCGAACCCGCTGAGCCCGAGGACGTTCGCGACACGCTCGAAGCGCGGCACCTCGGGCAGCGCCTGCGCGACGATCTGCGTTTCCTCGACGTAGCTGGACCGGCCCATCACTACGGAACGTATCCCGCATCCGATTCCGAGGCAAGGGGACGCGTCGGGCGTGGACCCGGCCGCCCGGATCAGGCGCCGCCGCGGCGCGCGTTGCTCGGCGGGACGCCGTACCGGGAGCGGAAGGCGCGCGCGAAGTACGACGGGTCGACGAAGCCGTGCTCGGTGGCGACCTGGGTGATCGTCCAGTGGGCGAGCTCCGGATCGGCGAGATCTTCGGAGCAGCGTTCCAGGCGGCGTTGGAGGAGCGTGCGGCCGAAGGTGCGGCCGCTGTCGGCGAACAGACGGTGGAGCGATCGCACCGACACCCCGAGGCGGTCGGCCACGTGCGCCGGCGTGAGTTCCGGATCGCCGAGGGACCGGTCGAGCTCGTCGAGGGCGGCCTGGAGCAAGAGCGTGCGGTCGGTCGGGCGGGCGGTGCGATCAGAGCCCCCGATCGCCAGGGCGACGAGCCCGGCCACGTGCGAACCGACGGCCCGGGCCGCCGCGCGGTCGATCACGCCCGCCTGGGTGGCGAGCGCGCGGAGCGCGCTGCTCGCGACGGCGCCGACGCCCCGGTCGCCACGCACCCGCACCGCGGTCGCTCCGGCCGGGTCGGCGAGGAGCGGTGCGAGCATCGCGTGGGGGAGCGTCACCGAGAGCTGGTCGAACGCGCCGCCGAACCCGAGCTCGAACGGCTGGGCGCTGTCGACGATCGTGAAGTCGCCCGCGCGCAGCGTGGCGGTGCGGCCGGACTGGGATGCGCGCGTGCCGTCGACGAGCGGCAGGTTGAGGAAGTACACGTCGCCCGGGTCGCGACGGACCTGCGCCTCGGTGCGGGTCACGGCCTGCGCCTGCGAGACGATGTGGGACACCCCGAGCGCGCCGACGGCCGCAGCCGCCACCGAGCCCGTGAACGACCCGTCGCCAGCGTACGCCGGCGGCTTGCCCGGCAACGACGGCGAGACCGGCACGAACGCCTCCCACACGACGTCCCGCCAGTAGGCGAACTGTTCGGCGACGGGCACCTGCTGGGTGCTCCAACGGGCTGCAGGCCGCGCGAGGGTGTCGGTGGGGGTCAAGAGCGGAGCCGTACGGGGGAAGACGGACCCTGGCATCGACCGAAATCGCCGATGCAGTGGGGCTCGTGAGGGTACTGCGGAACCTCGCGGGAGCGGTAACCGGAAGCTGCGTTCAGGCGCGAGCGCGTTCGCGCGCGTACGCAGGAATGCGGCCCGCCGAGGTCCAGACGTCATCCGGGTGCGAACCAGGGCGGGCGCTCGCGCGGAGCCGCACCCGGATCGCGCCGCGGGCCGGCGCCCGCTCAGCGGCGCGCTCGTGCTGGGGATCGGGCGCTCTCGTCCGGGTCGCGGGGCCGCGCCGCGCCTACCCTCCCGCCGATGAACGGTTGGTTGCGCCACGGGCGCGTCGTCCTGCTGGCCCTCGTGCTGCTGCCCGCCTTCGCCGGAGCGCAGGCCGAGGCGGCGACCCTCTACGACCTCGGTGACCTCATCCCGAACGGGCTGAACGGGAAGGACCAGGTCGTCGGCGACATCGCGGATCTCAACGGCGACGCCGACGACGATCACCCGGGCTTCTGGCAGACGACGGCGACCCAGCCGAACGGCGTGCTCACGCCGCTGCAGCGCACCGGTGGCGACGGCGGCGCGACGGCGATCAACGACAGCGGCGCGATCTCCGGCAGGCTGCAGGCGCCGTACGTCGACGGCGCCGGGAGCACCGACCTCCAGCAGCACGCCGTGAAGTGGGCCTCGTCGACGGCCACGCCCGTCCAGGCCGGCCCGGTCCAGACCTCCACCAACGGTGTGGCGACCTTCGACATGTCGTTCGGGAACGACATCGACAACGCCGGCGAGCTCGTCGGGCAGACGTTCTGGGGAAACCCGTACTACACGGCGGCATTCCTCGGGACGGGGAGCGCGCTCACGAACGTCGGCCGCGCCGACCAGCCCCTGACGACCTCGGGCAACCAGCAGTTCAGCGCGGCGTCGACGGAGGCGTCGGCCATCACGCCCGACGGCACCACGATCCTCGGTTCGGTCGGGTCGCACGGGAACCAGACCCAGCCGACCTGGTACCTGTGGGGCCGCGGCACGGGCAGCGGTACCCCGCTCGGCCTCACGCCGCCGAGGAACGGGGCCGGGTCGTTCGGCGGCGACACCACGGGAGCGCGCGTTCAGAACGACCTCGCCTCGGACGGCACGGTGCTCGGCTACACCGGCGGCCCGGACGACCCCCACGTCTTCTACACGCGCAGCCCCATCGGCACCCTCACCGCGGTGCCGGGTCTCGCCGGGTACAACGGCATCAACGCGAAGCACGCGATCGTGGGCACGGTCGGCACGTCGATCGAGACGATCCGTGCCGCGCTCCGCAAGCCCGACGGCACCGTCGTCGATCTCAACACGCTCCTCCCCGCCGGCGGCAAGACCGTCCTCTACGACGCGCTCACGATCAACGACGACGGGGACATCGCCGGCATCGCCTACGACGACACCCACGAGTTCGGCTTTCTCCTGAAGGCCGGATACGTCGTCGACAGCACCGGTGACCAGCCGGACAAGGACACGACCGACGGCGAGTGCCTGACCACGCTGAACACCTGCACCCTGCGCGCGGCGATCCAACAGGCGAACGCCGACGGGTCGACCGCGAAGTCGTCGATCTCCTTCGACGTCACGAACGGCGTGCCCGCGGGCGCCCTGCCGAAGATCACCCCTGCGACGGCACTGCCGAAGATCACCGTGCCGGTCGAGATCGACGGCACCACGCAGCCCTCGCCGCTCGTGGCCGGGAGCCGCCGGATCGGCGTGATCATCGACGGTGGCGGCGCGACTGCGAACGCCTTCGACCTGGCCTCGACCGCGACCGGCTCGCTGGTCCATGGCGTGCAGATCCAGAACGTGAAGGGCGACGCCGTGAAGCTCGGTGCCTCGAACAGCCAGCTCGCCGGCTCGGTGCTCGTGAAGGACCAGATCGGTGCGGAGGTCGCGGCGAACGGCGCCGTCGTCGGCGCTGGCAACGGCCTCCCCGGCAACGTGTTCTTCGAGGACGGCAACGGCGAAGGCCTCGCGACCTACCTCAAGGGGCTCGCGCCGCACAGCGGCGAGGCCGGGTTCGCGGCGGCCGTCGCGAGCTACGGCGCGGGCGTGCTCCTCAGCGGGGCCTCGTCCGGGGCGCAGATCAAGGGCAACCTCGTCGGCGTGCACGGCGCGGGCTTCGGCGCCGCCCCCGATCAGCTCGACGCCGACGGCTTCTCGTCCAAGAACCTCCCGACCGCGGCCGGGATCCTGTCGTTCGGGGTGCTCATCGACCCCGTCGGCTCGACCGTCTCGAACGTGACGGTCGGGGGTTCCGGCCCCGACGCGAACACGATCAGCGGCACCGGCTTCGGCGTTGCCGCGATCTCGGGTGCAGGCGGCAGCGTGAGCGGACTGTCCGTGATCGGCAACCAGTTCGGACCCGCCGCCGACGGCGCCGCCCTCGACCCGTTCGGCGGGATCTTCGGGTTCCTCGCGGCCGGGTCGATCTCCGGACTGCAGCTCGGCACGACCACCACGGGAAACACGTTCTCGGGTGAGCTCTTCGCGGCGTCGATCGCGGGCCAGCAGGTCGCCTCGCCCCAGATCCAGGGCAACGTCTTCGGCACCACCGAGGAGGAGCCCCTGCCCACCATCACCAGTGACGGACTCGGCACCCACGACCTCGCGGGCCTCGTGCTGTCCGACGCGGTCGGAGCGCAGGTGCAGGGGAACAAGCTCGTCGGCGACTACATCGGCCTCGTCCTCGCCGGCGACCACCTCTCCGGCGACACCGTGTCCGGAAACACGATCGGTGCCGCGAACCCGAAGACGTTCGGGTCGTTCGCGAACGTCGACTTCACGCAGTTCCGCAGCCTGTTCGGCGTGATCTACTCGGGCAACGCGGCGCCGGGGACCAACGCCCCCGCGCAGCACGTCACCTTCGACCACAACGCGATCCAGGGCAACGTGATCGGGCTGCTCGCGAACGCAGGCACCGGTGCGACCTACTCGGCGAACACGTTCTCGAGCGACGCCATCGCCCTGCTGGACGGCGGTTCGGGCGGGTCGAAGATCGGGGCGGCAGGCGCCGGGAACACGTTCGCTGACGACGGCTTCGGCCTGTTCATGGCGAACCAGGATCCGACCCCGGACGACGCCAAGCACGCCGACGTGAACCCCGCCCTCACGAGCCAGGGCACGAAGGACTCCGCCTTCACGCAGGTCGACGAGGACCTCGCGACCACCACCATCAACGCGATCACCTCCGCCGACCTGGGCACGGGGTCGACGGTCACCTCGACCGTGCCCGGCACCGGCAACTCGGTCCTCGGGAACGTCTTCGGGACCGACACGAACGGAGCCACGAAGCAGGTGTCGCTCCCGCTGACCGTGGCCGGCGACGAACACGGCGTGAAGATCGGCGGCCTCGGTGCCGGGGAGGGCAACACGATCACGCACAGCCGCGCGGGTGGCGTGTGGCTGATCGGGGCAGGCAGCCACCAGCCGACCGCCCAGATCCTCGGCAACACGATCTACGACAACGAGAACTTCACCGAGACGAACCTCACCGGCGTGCCCGGGCTCGGGATCGACCTGATCGCCGCGAGCCAGGGCAGCGGGTCGGACAGCATCGGTGGCTTCGGGTTCGGGATCAACCCGCAGGACGCGACCCAGCCGGATGTCGGCCCGAACGGCGACCAGAACGCCCCCGTGATCACGCAGGCGACGACGGCATCCGGGCAGCTCACCGTGGCCGGGACGCTGCACGGCGTGCCGAGCACGGCCTACGTGCTCGAGGTCTACGCGGACGACAACCAGAACCCGTTCGGGGCCGGTGAGGGCCAGCGGCTGCTCGGCCGTCCGACGGTCACCACCGACGGCAACGGGAACGCGTCGTTCGCGGACACGTACCCGGCGCCCGGCAGCGCGCGGTTCGTCTCGGCGACGGCGACGACCGTGCCCGGCGGTGGCGCGGCGGGCGTCACGAGCGAGTTCGCCGTGAACCTGCAGATCACCGACGGCATCCCGCCGGTCCAGGGCGGAACGGCCCCAGCCCCCGGCGGCGCTCCGGGGTCGACCGTCCCGGCGGGCGCAGCGACGACGGGCGTGACGCCCGGGGCCACGGGCACCTCGGTGAAGACGAGCGGCACCGGCACGATCACGATCCCGGCGATCGTCACCTGTTCGAACGCGACCACCGGCAGCTGCACGGTGACGACGGCCGCGAAGGTCGTCACGCCGTCGAAGGCCAAGGGGTCGCGGGTCGCCGTGGCGGCGCGCGCTGCCGGGAAGAAGGCGTCGAAGAAGACGCCGAAGGTGACCTACACCACCGTCGGCAAGGGCACAGCGTCGCTCGCGGCGGGCGCCACCGGGAAGGTCGGCTTCACGCTGAACGCCGCCGGCAAGAACCTGCTCAAGAGCGAGAAGAAGCTCGCGGTGACCGTCACGGTCACGGTCGGTGGAGCCGGCCGGAAGGCGGTCGACAAGACCTTCACCGTGAACCTCGCCTACGTCGCGCCGAAGAAGGCCAAGGCGCCGACGAAGAAGCACAAGTAGCCCGCGCGGGGGCGGTCCGGGTGGCCTCGGCGGCCCGGACCGGCGCGGGCGCCCACGTGGTGGTTCCGCGGCTGGGGGCCGCGGAACCGCCGCGCTACGCCGCCCGCTTGGCGGTGACCCAGAACCGGATCTCCGCACGCGACACGACGGTCCCCGCGCCGTCGGTCACGTCGATCGCCACGCCCAGCTCCTGCTGGTCGGTGAGTGGCGGCAGGGTGAGCGTGGCCTCGGCCCGCAGCGTGCCCTTGGCCTTGGCGAGGTAGTCGACGGTCATGCCGCGGGGGATCCAGCGGTGGGTGTCGTCCGGGATGGTGGCCTCGGCGAGCGCGCCCATCGCGTACTCCGCGAGGTTGCACTGCGCGATCGCGTGGACGGTGCCGAGGTGGTTGCGGGTCCATGGCACTGCCGGCATCGACGCGACCGCGCGGCCCGGCTCGAGGTGGTCGAGCCGCGCGGGGATCGTGAGGAAGTACGGCGCCGCGAGGCGGTAGCCACGCGACACGAGCGCGCGACCGAGCGGCAGCGGCCGCAGGCGCTGGTAGGTGGCGGGGAGGTCGATCGGCGGGCTGATGCCGCGCAGGTTACGCCCGCCGCCCGTCAGCGGGCGGGCACCTCGGCCGGTTCGGGGTCCGGTGCCTCGGGTTGCGGGACCGGGTCGATCGGGACGACCGGCTCGGCGGGCACCGCCGGCGTGGCCGGCTCGACGGGTTCGGGCACCGACGGGTCGGGGATCGACGGGGAGTCCGGGGCCGTCGGCACGACGGGGTCGTCCGGGAGGGTCGGCACCTCGGCGCGCGGCCCGGGCGCGTAGCGATCGCGCGGCTGGCCTCCGATCTCGGCCGGACCACCGGCGTCCGCGACGGGATCCGGCGGCAGCGGCGCCACGGCCACGGGGTCGACGGCCTCGAGCCCGTCGAGCAGCGCCGTGAAGTCCTGCGGAATCTCGTCGAAGGCCGGGTACAGGGCCGGGCCGGGGGTCGGTTGTGGCGGCGGAGGGTTGACGAGCCGAAGCATCGTCGGACGCGGTCCACCGGTCATGCGCTCGTTGGACATGGAACCCAGGCTTGCACTCCGGGCCGGAGCCACCCCGGACGCGCGCGGGCAAGCCCGGCGGACCTCCTCACCGACGACGCACGATCCTCCGCCGGACGGAGCCCGATCCCCCACCCGGACGACGACATCCCACCCTGCGAACGCGACGCTGCGATCCATGTCCAGCCCCGCATGCCCGACACCACCACGCTCCGCGACGCCGGCTCACGGCGGCCCGCTCACGCCGCGCCGCGGGAGGCCTCGGGC
>JAVHXX010000074.1 GCA_031119595.1 Patulibacter sp.
GAAATATATCGGCGGCCATGGCACCTCGATCGGCGGCGCGCTCATCGACGGCGGCAATTTCGACTGGGAGAAGCATGCCGCGCGCTTCCCGGGCCTCAACCAGCCGGATCCCTCCTATCACGGCGCGGTCTGGACCCAGGCGGTGAAGCCGCTCGGCCCGATCGCCTATATCATCAAGGCGCGCGTCACGCTGCTGCGCGTCCCGCTGCGCATGCCCGCGCGGAGCCGGTCGACGGGCTGGTCCAGGTCGATCGCGATGGACGCCGCCGGTGCGATGCCGGCCGTCGACGGGCGGAAGCCGATCCGCAGGAGCTCGCCGCTGACCTCGGCGTCACGCACACCGCCCCACGGCACGGGCGGGGCCGGCGCCCCGAACCGCAGCGGGCCCACGGGCGGTGCCGCATACGGCACCCCCTTCCAGACGTGCACGCGGCCGTCGTCGACCACGCGACCGACGAGCCGTCCCGTCGCGATCTCGACCTCCGGTCGCCCGCCAGGCATGGAACCGGGTTGAACGGACCGTGGACTGGTGTGTGGAGCGCCACTCATCTACCGTTGAGCCTACGGTTGCCCGTCAGCCGTGCTCCGCCACGCCGCCCGTCCACGCGGGCACCGTCCCAAGGCTGCCGAGGAACCATGTCCCACATCGCCCCGTCCCGCATCCGGCCGCTCGTCGCCGCGCTGGTGCTCGCGGTGCTCCTCGCGATCGCCGCCGCGCTCGCCCCGGGCGCGCATCTCGCGACCTCCGGTGCGGCCGCATCCACCGCCGAGCCCGCGACCTACTACGTCGTCCGCACCCGCGAACTCGCCGGTGCCGACGCGAAGGCCTCGCAGGCGGTCACCCAGGGCACCGGCCGCTGCAACGCCCACTTCGGCGTGAAGCAGTTCCTCACGCTCACCCGCCTCGACGCGATGTTCTTCCAGTTCACCTCGAACGCCTCGACCGGCCGCATCGAGGACCAGACCACGAAGGCCCTCGGTCCCGGTTACCTGTGCGGCGTGCCCGGCACGAAGGGCAACGACATCGACGCCTACGCCTACGGCAAGCTCGCCGTCGGCACCGTCGACGCCTCCGGTGGCTGTCGTATCTCGCCGCAGGTCCTCGCGAACGTCCCGGTGATCACGAGCTGCCTGCTCACCGCCAAGCCGCAGCCGGCGCAGGGCATCGACGGCGCGCTCATCACGAGCAACTCGATCGTCAACCTGCTCGACAAGAACGGCGCCGCCCCGACCGGATCGGTGTGGACGGCCCAGGTGTTCGGCCACACGAAGAACCCGGTCGACACGGGCGCCGTGAAGCCCGCCGGCATCCAGCCGGAGACGCCCGGCCTCGACTTCTTCGTCGTGCGGACCCGCAACGAGACCACCCCGTCGACCTCGCCGGACTGCGCCCGCGCGGGCGTGTCCGGCACGCCGCTGGCCATCCGCACCGCCGACCTCGCCGCCGCCCAGCCGGACGCCACCGGCAAGGTGCCGGAGCCGTCGGGCCCGAGCGCCGGCAAGCTCACCGTGTGTTACGCGTACGTCAGCAACAAGGGCTACCGCGCGTTCGCCATCGCCGATCTCCACACGGCGTCCAAGACGTTCTCGGTCCGCTCGGTCGGCGACTGCAAGGTCTCCACGACCGCGGCCGGCGCCGACGTCCGCGGCCTCACGTGCGCCCTCGACGTGAAGTCGGGCGCGAAGGGCGGCCTCGTCACGAGCAACGGTCTCATCGACGCCGGCAAGCCCGCCTCGGCCGCGAACTCGTCCGTGTGGACCTTCGCGCTGTTCGGGGCGCCCGCGGCGTCCTAGCGCCCGCAGGATTTCCAACCTTCCTCACTTTCGGCGCGCCGCGCGCCGATGACGCCGGTGTTGCCGCAGTGCGTGGAAATCCAGTCGGTTGAACGACCCGTCCGACGGCGACGGGCTGGACGCCACCGGAGCGCATCGCCTAACGTCTATCGAGGCAAGACCGGATGGACCAGTGCCAGGTCAAGCGGTACTCACGGGTCCGATGTGGCGTTCCGACGCGCCTGTTCGCGAGCCCCGCAGATGGGGTCGGTAATCGAAATATCCCTTGTTCACTGGGGTTTTCGCACGTGAATCGACGCGCTCCCTTCCCCCGATCCGGTGACGCTTGTTTCTCTATTTGCCACCTCGTATGATCCTCTGTGTCCCATGTCTCGCAGCCGCCAGCTCACCAGGGCGGCTCACGGCAATCCCCCTAGAGGAGCCCCTCGTGCGAGGTTCTGATCTTCAGCGGTCTCCGTACCGCGCCATCAGTGCTGCGGTCGATGCCGACGCCGCCCCCTGCCAGTGCCAGGGTCTTCCTCGTTCCCTTCCGGAGGTCGTATGAACACCACCCAGTCCACGACCTCACGCGTCCCCGCGGCCGAGCTCGAGGCCGGCACGACCAACGCGTTCCTGGCCGACTACGTCGAGCACTGGGGTCGAGAGATCCCGGAGCACCTCGCGAATACGTACATCGACTACGCCGAGAGCCGCAAGGGCATCGAGCACACGACCACGTACGCGGAACTCGAACTCTGGACCCGTGCGCTCGCCGCGCGGATCATGCAGATCACCCAGCCGGGTGACCGCGTCGCGATCCTCGCCCCCCAGGGCGGCGACTACTTCGCCGGCTTCGTCGGTGCCCTCCGCACGCACGCGATCAACGTCCCCCTGTTCGCCCCGGACATGCCGGGCCAGGGCGACCGCCTCCAGGCGGTCGTGAAGGACTGCCAGCCCACGGCGATCATCACCACCTCCGACAAGCTCGACCTCGTGAAGGCGTTCTGCGCCGAGCACGGCGGCCCCGCCGACGACCAGATCCTCTGCATCGACGAGTTCCGCACCGGCGCCGACGACCTCGCCGCCGAGTACGTCTTCCCCGAGGCCCTCACGCTCGACGACGTCGCCTACCTCCAGTACACGTCCGGCTCCACCCGCATCCCCGCGGGCGTGGTGCTCACGCACCGCAACCTCGTCGTGAACGTGCTCCAGCTCATCCGCGGCCACGGGCTCTCGTTCCGCGTGACCACCTGCGCGAGCTGGCTGCCGCTCTTCCACGACATGGGTCTGCTGCTCGGTATCGCCGGCCCGGTCCTCGGCGGCGCGCACAGCGTCCTCCTCGACCCGGTCCACTTCATCCTCAAGCCGGTCCGCTGGCTGCAGGCGGTCTCGGGCCGCACCGAGGTGATCACCGCCGCCCCGAACTTCGCCTACGACTACGTCGTCAAGCGCGTGAAGGACGCCGACCGCGAGGCCCTCGACCTCTCGGGCGTGGTCTCGTGGGCGAACGGCGCCGAGCCGATCCTCCCGTCGACCCTCGACCGCTTCGTCGAGACCTTCGGCCCGCAGGGCGTGAAGCGCGTCACGCTCCGCCCGACCTACGGCCTCGCCGAGGCCACGGTGCTCGTCTCGGTCACCACGCCGGGCGAGGAGCCGACCATCGTCGAGGTCGACTCCGCCGCACTCCAGCAGGGCATCGTCACCACCGACATCCCCGAGGGCGGCCGTGCCGTCCCGCTCGTCGCCAGCGGCCGCGCCGCCGAGCAGTACGTGGCGATCGTCGACCCGGACACCCGCGAGAACCTCGGTGAGGGTCGCGTCGGAGAGATCTGGGCCAACGGCGACAACATCGGCCAGGGCTACTGGCAGAAGCCGACGGAGACCGAGGCGCTGTTCGGCGCGAAGCTCGAGAACGCCGGCGATCTCCCGACCGACGGCTGGCTGCGCACCGAGGACCTCGGCGTGCTGCTCGACGGCCGCATCTTCGTGACCGGGCGCATCAAGGACCTGATCATCGTGGATGGTCGGAACATCTACCCGCACGACATCGAGTTCACCGTCGAGGAGAGCCACGATGCGATCGCGCAGCGCCGCCTCGCGTCGTTCTCGATCCCGACCGAGGCCGGCGAGGCGATGGTCGTCGTCGCCGAGCGCTATCGCCATTCCGGCGAGGTCGCCGAACAGCTCGAAGAGATCGCGCGTGCGGCCAAGCAGGCCGTCTCGGAGCAGCACTCCGTCGCGCTCCACGACTTCGTGCTCGTCGAGCCGGACACGATCCATCGCACGTCGAGCGGCAAGATCGCCCGCAAGGCGACGCGTGCGTCGTACCTCGAGGGCACCCTCCAGACCGTCGGTGGCGGAGCACAGTCATGACCGACCCCCGCATCCAGGAGGAAGCGGACCTCGTCGCATGGCTCTGCGCCGAGGTCGCCACCCTCCTCGAGGTCGAACCCCACGAGGTCGACCCCGACCGCCCGCTGACGGAGCTCGGTCTCTCGTCGCGTGACGGTGTCGGCCTGGTCGGCGAACTCGAGGACCATCTCGATCGCGATCTCGACGCGACGATGATCTTCAAGACCCCGACGATCTCGCTGCTCGTCCGCAAGCTGATCTTCGACGAGGATCCGCCGGAAGACATCCAGCCCAAGACCGGCGTCAAGATCAACGGCCATGCGCAGTCCGGTGCCGAGCGCAACCCGGACGACGACGCGATCGCCGTGATCGGCGTCGGATGCCGCCTGCCCGGCGGCGTGCACGGCCCCCGCCAGCTGTGGGACTTCCTCATGGAGGGTGGCGACGGCGTCCGCAAGGTGCCCGAGGACCGCTGGGAGCAGTTCACCCCGCCGGGTGCCGCCTCGGCCGCGGTCGTCCAGAACCTCAACCGTTGGGGCGGCTTCCTCGACGACGTCTCCGGCTTCGACGCCGAGTTCTTCGGCATCTCGCCCCGCGAGGCCGAGCTCATGGACCCGCAGCAGCGCATGCTGCTCGAGGTCGCCTGGGAAGCCCTCGAGGACGCGGGCATCGCCCCGACCTCGCTCCGCGGCTCCTCCACCGGCGTGTTCGTCGGCATGAGCGCCAACGAGTACAGCCACCTCACGACGAAGCGCCTCGAGAACGTCGACGCCTACGTCGCCACCGGCTCCGCCTTCTCGATCGCCTCCAACCGCCTCTCGTACCTCCTCGACCTGCGTGGTCCGTCGATGACCGTCGACACCGCCTGCTCGTCGTCGCTCGTCGCGATGCACCAGGCCGCCGGTTCGATCACCTCGGGCGAGATCAACACCGCGATCGTCGGCGGCGTGAACCTCGTCCTCGCGCCCGCGATCTCGTTCACCTTCGACCAGGCGGGCGCGCTCGCTCCCGACGGTCGCTGCAAGACCTTCTCGGCCGACGCCGACGGCATCGTGCGCGCCGAGGGCTGTGGCGTCGTGGTGCTCAAGCGCCTCTCCGACGCCCGCCGCGACGGCAACCACGTCCTCTCGGTGATCCGCGGCTCCGCGGTCAACCAGGACGGCCGCTCGAACGGCATCACCGCCCCGAACCCGGCCGCCCAGGAAGCGCTCCTGCGCACCGTCTACGGCAACACCGACATCGATCCGTACACCGTCGACTACGTCGAGGCCCACGGCACCGGCACGCTCCTCGGTGACCCGATCGAGGCCGGCGCTCTCGGCGCGGCCCTCGGTGGCGCGTCACGCGAGGCCGAGCACCCGCTGCTCATCGGCTCCGCGAAGACGAACTTCGGTCACATGGAGGCCGCAGCCGGCATCGTCGGCTTCATCAAGCTCGTCCTGTCGCTCTACCACGACAAGATCCCGCCGAGCCTCCACTACTCCGCGCCGAACCCGCACATCAAGTTCGACGAGGACCACATCTCGGTCGTCACCGAGCCGACCGACTGGCCGCGCTACGGCGGCCTCGCCCGCGCGGGCGTGTCCGCGTTCGGCTTCGGCGGCACCAACGCCCACGTGGTGCTCGAGGAGTCCGGCGACCGCAACCGCCGCGGCAACGGCACCATCGCCGGCGAGGACGAGGTCGTCACGACGCTCGTGTTCTCCGCCGCGCAGGAGTCGCGCGTCCGTGCCGCCGCCGGTGCGCTCGCGCCGTGGCTGGAGAGCAGCGCCGGCCGCGCCGTCGCCCTCCGCGACGTCGCCCACACGCTCGCCCGTACCCGCACGCCCGGCAAGGTCCGTGGTTCCGTCACGGCCCGTGGCCGCGACGGTCTCGCGATCGCCCTCCGTGCGATGGCCGAGGGGCTCGACTCCCCGAACGTCGTCGCCCCCGAGAACGCGATGGCCAAGCCGCGTGCCGAGAAGGCCGCGATCTGGGTGTTCTCCGGCTACGGCTCGTCCTGGAACGGCATGGGCCGCAAGCTGCTCGCCGAGGAGCCCGCGTTCGCCGCGGCCGTCGACGAGCTCGAGGCGATGTTCCTCGAGGAGGCCGAGTTCTCGCTCCGCGAGGCGATCGAGGTCGACCAGGACTTCCGCGACACGACGAAGGCGCAGATCGCGCTCTACGGCATGCACGTGGCGCTCGCCGCCCTGTGGCGCAGCCACGGCGTGGAGCCCGCGGCCGTGATCGGCCACTCGATGGGCGAGGTCGCCGCAGCGGTCGTCGCCGGTGGCATCTCCCCGCGCGACGGCGTCAAGATCATCACGCACCGCTCGCTCATCATGGAGCGGGAGAACAAGAAGGGCGTGGGCGGCATGGCCGTCCTGCAGGCCTCCCCCGAGGAGTTCGAGGCCGTCGCCGACCAGTTCCCGGGCGTGCAGATCGCGGTCTACGGCTCGCCGAAGGCGATCACGATCGCCGGCCCGAAGGATCCCCTCAACGCGGCTGCCGAGCACTTCAAGAACCTCGAGCGCAACGCCTGGGTCCTGCCCGTCGGCGGTGCTGCCCACACCGACCAGACCGTGCCCGTGCTCGGCGAGTACGCGGAGGCCCTCGAGGGCATCACGCCGCTCGAGCCGAAGGTGCCGATCTACTCGACCTCGGCCGAGGATCCGAAGGCCCCCGTGGTGTTCGACATCGCCTACTGGCAGAACAACATGCGCCGTCCGGTGCAGTACCTCCAGGCGATCACGGCCGCCGCAGCCGACGGCCACTCGACGTTCCTCGAGATCTCCCCGCATCCCGTCGGCGAGATCACCGCCCGCCAGACGCTCAAGGCGCTCGGCGTCGAGCAGCGCCTCGTGATCCCGACGCTCCGGCGCGACGGCGACGACGGCGTCTCGTTCCGCACGAGCCTCGCCGCGCTGCACGCCTGGCACCTGATCGAGAACCTCGACGAGGTCGTCCCGAAGGGCCGCAAGGTCGCGCTGCCGTTCTGGCAGCACCGCCGTTTCTGGCTCGACGAGCAGCCCGGTGCCGCGCTCGGCACCGTTGCCGGTCACCCGCTGCTCGGCGTCCACGTCGAGCTGCCCGAGGGCGATCGTCACCTGTGGAAGGCCGACACCGGCACCGCCGTCCTCCCGTGGCTGCGCGACCACCGCATCCACGGCGGCACGGTGCTCCCGGCCGCCGCCTACGCGGAGATCGCCCTCTCCGCCGCCGCGCTGGCGTTCCCCGGGAGCGACGAGCCGATCAGCGTCTCCGGGCTGGAGCTCGGCGAGCTCCTCGTGCTCGGCGACCACAGCGAGATCACGACCTCCCTCACCGTCACGGGTGAGGGCACCGCCGAGATCGGCATCTTCAGCAAGGCCGCCGAGACCGGCGCGCCGATGGTGCGCCGCGCGACCGCCACCGTGCGCCGCGGCCCGGCCGGTGAGGCTCCGCTCGCGGACCGCACCGACGCCCACGTGACCGCGCAACCGGTCGACCTCTACGAGCTGCTCTCGAGCAGCGGCGTGCGCAACGGTCCCGCCTACTCCGGCATCGCCGACGCACGCCTCCACACCGACGGCTCCGTGACCGCCCGCGTGGTGCTCCCGGCTGCCGCCCTCGCCGACCACCACTACCGCGCACATCCGGCACTCGTCGACGCGGCGCTGCAGGCGCTCGTGATCTCGGGCAGCCGGCTCACCGCCGAGAGCGGCGAGGCCACGCCATATCTGCCGCAGGCGATCGGTGCCCTCGACGTACCGGGCGATCCGCAGCGCGGCGGCGTCGTCACGGCGCTCGTCACCGCCTCCGCGGACGGCGCCCCGACCGGTCAGATCACGCTCACCGCCGACGACGGCACCGTGCTCCTCTCCGCCTCCGGCATCACGCTCCGCGTCGTCGACGAGGCCGAGATCCCCGAGATCGAGGATGCCTCGAGCGAGGACCAGGACGCCGGCGAGGGTCGCAAGCTCATCGAGGCCCTGCGCGCGTCCGATCCGGCCGGTGCCCGCCAGGTGCTGTCGCGCCGTCTCCTCGAGCGCGTGGCGGCCGTCATGGCCTACCGCCCCGAGGACATCGACGTCGACGCCCCACTGACGGAGCTCGGCTTCGACTCGCTCATGGCCGTCCGCGCCAAGGGCGCCGTCGAGCACGACCTCGGTATCGAGCTCCCGACGAAGGCGCTGCTCCAGGGCGGCTGCCTCGCGGACATGGAAGAGGTCATCGCGGGCGAGCTCGGGCTCGCCGAGACCGGCCCGAAGGCCGCGTCGCTGCTGGCCACGCCGAAGGTCCGGTACGTGGAGCCGCGCGATCCCACGGAGCGCTTCATCGCGGCCATCTGGGAGGACGTCCTCGGCGAGAAGCTGCTCTCGGCGTTCGCCGACTTCGACGACCTCGGTGGCGACGACGCCGCGATCGAACAGATCATCGAGCGGATGCGAGAGCGTCTCGGTCCCGAGCTGCAGGCAGGCGAAGTCTTCGCGGCCCGCACGATCGAGACCCAGGCCGACATCCTCCGCGAGCGGGTCGAGGGCAACGGCGGCAACCCCGTCCGTGTGCTCCAGGCCGGCGGCAACGGCAACCAGCCGCTCTTCCTGTTCCACCCGGCCGGTGGCCCGACCTCGGTCTACCAGAACCTCGTCGACCTGCTCGACGACGGCCAGGCCGTCTACGGCATGGAGCGGCTCGAGGGCGTCCGCACGCTCGAGGAGAAGGCTGCGCAGTACATCGCGCTCATCCGCGACATCGCTCCGCACGGCCCGTACCGCCTCGGCGGGTGGTCGCTCGGCGGCGTGCTCGCCTACGAGGTCGCGCAGCAGCTCAAGGCCGCGGGCGAGGAGATCGACCTCGTCGCGATGATCGACACCACGATCCCGAAGCCGACCCCCGGCGTCACCGAGCGCGAGCTCCTCCACGACCGGTTCGAGCGCTTCTTCGCCTACATGAGCGAGACGTACGACATCCCGATCGACATCGACATCGACGCGCTCGTGGAGCTCGACGAGGACGAACAGGTCGCGACGATGATGAAGATCGTCGAGGATGCGGGACTCGGCATGAGCGCCGGCGTGCTGGAGCACCAGCGCACCTCGTACATCGACTCGCGCATCGCCGAGCGGTACGTCCCCGAGCCCTACGACGGCAAGATCGTCCTGTACCGCGCCACCGACCGTGGCCTCACGACCAGCCTCGACCCGCGGTACGCCCGCGACGAGGAGTCGCTCGGCTGGGACGACTTCACGAACGACCTCGAGGTCGTCCACGTGGAGGGCACCCACATCACCGTGATCGACCGTCCGGGCGTCCACACGATGGCGCAGCACATGCGCACCGTGCTCGACCGCGCGCCCGCAGCCGCCGCCGGCCAGGAGGGCAACCAGTGAGCCAGACCCACCCGACGATGGAGGAGTCGATCGCCGGGCTCCAGGCCCGCCGCGAGGAGTCGCTGTACCCCGGCAAGGACGGCTCGATCGAGAAGCACCACGCGAAGGGCAAGCTGACCGCGCGCGAGCGGATCGACCTGCTCGTCGACCCGGGCAGCTTCCTCGAGATCGGCCGCCTGCGCCGCGCGCCGCTGCGCTCCCAGGACGGTGCCGGCGAGCGTCGCCCCTACGGCGACGGCGTCGTCACCGGCCGGGCCACGATCGACGGCCGCCCGGTCTGCGTGTTCTCGCAGGACGCCACCGTGTTCGGTGGGTCCGTCGGCCAGACCTTCGCCATGAAGATGGTGCGGATCATGGAGCTCGCACAGCAGATCGGCTGCCCGGTGATCGGCCTCGCCGACTCGGCCGGCGCCCGCATCCAGGAGGGCGTCACGGCCCTCGCGAACTACCAGATGGTCGGCAAGAAGAACGTCGAGCTCAGCGGCGTCATCCCGCAGCTCTCGCTCATCATGGGCACGTGCGCCGGTGGCGCCGTGTACTCGCCCGCCCTCGGCGACTTCACCTTCATGGTCGACGGCACGTCGCACATGTTCCTCACCGGTCCCGAGGTGGTCCGCGAGGTCACCGGCCAGGAGACCACGATGGAGGAGCTCGGTGGCGCGGAGATCAATGCGATCACCGGCAACTGCCACCATGTCGACGACAACGACGAGGAGTCGCTCGCCTCGGCGCGGCGGCTGCTGTCGTTCCTGCCGAGCAACAACGTCGGCATGCCCCCGCGGTTCGCCCCCACGATGCCGCGCGACTTCACGGACGCCGACTACGAGCTCGACCGCTTCGTGCCCGCTGAGGCGACGAAGGCCTACGACGTCCTCGGGGTGATCGAGCGCGTCGTCGACGACGGCGACTTCTTCGAGATCCACGCGAAGTGGGCGAAGTCGATCGTGATCGGGTTCGCGCGCATCGACGGCCGCAGCGTCGGCATCATCGCGAACCAGCCGATCGTCAACGCCGGCACGCTCAACATCGATTCGACCGAGAAGGCCGCGCGCTTCCTGCGCACCTGCGACGCCTTCAACGTGCCCATCGTGAGCTTCGTCGACGTGCCGGGCTACATGCCGGGCATCGAGCAGGAGCGCGGCGGCGCGATCCGCCGCGGCGCCAAGCTGTTCTACGGCTACGCCGACGCCAAGGTCCCGACGGTCACCGTCACGCTGCGCAAGGCCTACGGCGGCGCCTACGCCACGATGGGGTCGAAGCACTCCGACAACGACGTCAACTTCGCCTGGCCGACGGCCGAGATCGCCGTCATGGGCGCCCAAGGCGGCGTGAAGATCGTCTACGGCCGGGAACTGCTCGCCGCGATGCAGAAGGGTGAGGACGTCGAGGCGCTCTACAACCAGCGCATCGCCGACTACCAGGCCGAGCACCAGACGCCGTACCCGGCGGCCGAACGCGGCTGGGTCGACAAGGTCATCAAGCCCCACGAGACGCGCCTCGAGATCGCCGGAGCGCTCGAGCTCATGGAAGGGCGCCGCACCGAGGCGCCGCTCCGCGCCCATGGGAACATCCCGCTGTGACCGCTGCCCCGGCGGCTTCCCCCACCACGGCCGGTGAGCCGTACGCCAAGCGCTGGGTCCTCATGGTCGCGCTGTGCCTCTGCGCGTTCATCACCGGCCTCGACAACACCGTCCTCAACATCGCCCTGCCGAAGCTGCAGGCCGATCTCGGGCTCTCCCTCACCGGCCTCCAGTGGGTCGGCACCAGCTACATCCTCGCGTTCTCGAGCCTGCTGCTCGTCGGCGGGCGCCTCACCGACCTCTTCGGTCGGCGCTCCGTGTTGCTCAGCGGCATGGTCATCTTCACGACGGCCTCGGTCCTCGCCGGCCTCGCCCCGACGGGCGGCCTGCTGATCGCGGCCCGCGTCCTCCAGGGCGTCGGCGGTGCGTTCGTGCTCCCCGCGACGGCGGGCGTCCTCTCCTACGACGTGGAGCCGGAATACCGGAACATGGCCGTCGGCATCTGGACCGCCTCGATCGCCAGCTCGATCGCGCTCGGCCCGATCGTCGGCGGTGCGATCGTCGAGGTCGCGCACTGGTCGTGGATCTTCTTCATCAACCTGCCCGTCGGCGTGGCCGCGGTGTTCCTCATCCGCAAGACGGTGCCGCCCGCCTCGATAGAACGCGTCGAACGGGCGGAACTGATCCGTCGCCTCGACATCTCGGCGCTCGTGTTCTCGGCGCTGTCGCTGCTCGGCTTCACCTTCGCCCTCGTGCACGGCCAGGACCACGGCTTCGTGAACCCCCTGATCATCGGCGCGGTCGTGATCGGCGTCGTCACCGGCGCGCTCTTCATCCGCAACGAGCGCCGCACGGAGTTCCCGCTCGTCGACCTCGACCTCTTCCGCTCGCGGATCTTCTCCGGTGGCGTCGCCGCCCAGACGATCTGGGGCCTCGGCATCAACGGGATCCTGTTCTTCACGTCGCTGTTCCTCCAGGACATCCTCGACCTGGAGCCGTTCAACGCGGGCCTCTTCTACGTGCCGCTGGCGATCGCCGTCGGCCTCGGCGTGCCGGTCGGCGCGAAGATGGCCGACCGCTGGGGCGTCAACGTGACCGTGGCGATCGGCATGATCATCATCGCCGTCGGCCTGGCCATGGGCGTGTTCATCGAGGCCGACGACCCGCCGCTGCGCTTCCTGCTCGGCCTGATCATCGTCGGCATCGGATCCGGCCTGACCACGCCGATGACCGCTGCGGTGATCGAGGTCGTGCCGCACGAGCAGGCCGGCATCGGCTCCGCCGTGGTGAGCACGGCGCGCGAGATCTCCGGCGTGCTCGGGATCGTCGCCATCGGCGCCGTGCTCGTGGTGCGCCGCCAG
>JAVHXX010000075.1 GCA_031119595.1 Patulibacter sp.
GTGATGGGGATCCTCGGCGTGCCGATGCTGCTGGCGCCGGTCCTCGGCCCGGTCCTCGGCGGCTGGCTCGTCGACGACGTGTCCTGGCGCTGGATCTTCCTCATCAACGTGCCGATCGGCGCGCTCATCGTGCTCGGCGCGATCTACTGCCTCGCCGACACCGACCACCGCAGGGTCGGGCTCGACATCCGCGGCGCGGTCCTCGGCACCCGCGCCTGCACCGCCATCGTCTTCGGCGCCACCGAGGGGCCGGAACTCGGCTGGGGGCACTGGTCCATCATCGGTTCGCTCGTCGGCGGGTTCGTGCTCGGGTTCGCGATGCTGCTGCTGTTCCTGGCGTTCCGCTCGTGGCGCCTGGCGCTCGCGGTCATCGGCCTCAACCTCATGTCGGTCGGCGCGGCGTACGGCGTGATGACCGAGGTCTTCCAACACACCTGGGCCGAGTCGACGCTCGGCTTCACCTCGAACGGCTCCATCACCACCTGGCTGCCCCTGCTCGCCTTCGTGATTCTGTTCGGGCTGTCG
Organism: Patulibacter sp.; assembly: GCA_031119595.1. Classification (GTDB taxonomy): domain Bacteria; phylum Actinomycetota; class Thermoleophilia; order Solirubrobacterales; family Solirubrobacteraceae; genus JAGIBJ01. The sequence goes on from JAVHXX010000075.1 coordinate 526, forward strand.
ATGGACTACTCGATCCTCGTGCTCGAGCGGATCCGCGAGGCACGCGAGGCGGGCCGTTCGCCACGCGAGGCGGCGGCCGAAGGGGTCGCCGCGACCGCGTCGACCGTGACGAGCGCGGCGATCGTGATGGTGTTCGTGTTCGCGATCTTCGCGACGCTCCGCCTGCTCGAGATGAAGCAGCTCGGCGTGGGCCTGGCGGCCGCGATCCTCATCGACGCGACGATCGTCCGTGCCCTGGCCCTCCCGGCCGCGGTCACCCTCCTGGGCGAGCGGGCGTTCCCGGTGAAGGCCCCCTTTCGTCGCGGCGAAGCCGTCTGCGACGATGCGGCGATGGCCCGACCTGCCCTTCTCGCGGCCGACCTGGATGGCTGACCGGACGGACGACGACGCGGCGGCGGCTCGTGCCGTCGCCGCCGGCCGGGCCGCCGCTGCGCGGGCGATGCTGGTCGCGGAATCCGTGACGGCCAGCTCGCCGCGGGAGCGGCGCATCGTCGGGATCCTCGGGACGCTCGCCGGGTTCCTCTCGGTGCTGATGCCGATCATGTGGCTCGTGACCGGGCTCGGCGAGTTCTGGCCGGTCTGGGTGTGGTTCGGGTTCGCGTGCGCCTTCGGGCCGTATTGGATCTGGCAGCGCGTGCGGGCGGTGCCGGCGAGCCAGGGCGGCTACCGGCTCTACGTCGCCCAGGCGGGGCTCTCGATCTACGTCGCGGTGATCGTGCTCGTGGTGTGGTTGCTGTCCGGGCTCGGGTCGTTCTGGCCGGCGTGGCCGCTCGCGGCGATCGCCTTCCTGCAGCTGCTGCACTTCCTGATCGGCGAGCACCACCTCGTCGGCCCGGACGCCGCGCTCACCGAACGCGTCGACGAGCTCACCCGTTCGCGGAGCGGCGCCCTCGACGTGCAGGCCGCCGAGCTGCGCCGCATCGAGCGCGACCTCCACGACGGCGCCCAGGCGCGGCTCGTGGCGCTCACGATGCAGCTCGGCCGGGCCGAGCAACGCCTCGGCGACGACGTCGACCCCGCCACCCGCGCGCTGATCACCGGCGCGCAGGAGGAGGCCCGCCTCGCGATCGCCGAGCTGCGCGACCTGGCCCGCGGGATCGCCCCGCCCGTCCTCGCCGACCGCGGCCTCGCGGCCGCCGTCGAGGCGCTCGCGAAGCGGTCACCGCTCGAGGTCGAGGTGGCGTCGCAGATCGCCCTGCGGCCAGCACCCGTGGTCGAATCGGCCGCCTACTTCGTGATCGCCGAGGCGCTCACGAACGCCGCCAAGCACAGCCCCGGCGCGTCGGTGCGGGTCACCCTCGTGGGAACCGACGACCGTCTCCAGCTCGTGGTCGCCGACGATGGCATCGGTGGCGCGGATCCGCACGGCGGCGGGCTCACGGGCCTCGCCCAGCGGGCGCAGGCGCTCGACGGCACCCTCACGGTCGTGAGCCCGGTCGGCCACGGCACCACCATCACCGCGGAGCTGCCGTGCGGCTCCTGACCCCCTCGACCATCGCCCACGGAGGCACGCCATGCGGATCGTGATCGTCGAGGACCACGCGCTGCTGCGCGAGGGGATCGTCGCGTTGCTGCGCGAGAACGGCCACGAGGTCGTCGCGCAGGCCGAGGACGGCGACGGGCTGCTGCGCATCGTCGCCGCGCACCGGCCCGACCTCGCGATCGTCGACGTGCGCCTCCCGCCGACCTTCACCGACGAAGGTCTGCGAGCCGCGATCGAGGCCCGCAGTCGCACGCCCGAGCTCGCCGTGCTCGTGCTCTCGCAGTACGTCGAGCCGGTCTACACCGCCGAGCTGCTCGCCTCCGGCGGCGGCGGGATCGGCTACCTGCTCAAGGAGCGCGTCGGCGATGTCGGGGGGTTCCTCGACTCGGTCGCACGGGTCGCCGGCGGCGGCACCGCCCTCGACCGCGAGGTGGTCGCCGAGCTCATGCGCGACCGCTCCGCCACCGGCAGCGCCGCCCTCGACTCGCTCACGCCCCGCGAGCGCGAGGTCCTCGGGCTCATGGCCGAGGGCCGCACGAACGCCGCCATCGCCGACGCGCTCGTGGTCACCGGCGGGGCCGTCGAGAAGCACGTCACGAACATCTTCTCCAAGCTCGACCTCCCGGCCAGCGGCGGCGACCACCGCCGCGTGCTCGCGGTGCTGGCGTTCCTGCGGGCGGCGGAGTAGCGCCGCCGCCCGGACTACTCCGCCGCGCTCGCGCGCTCGCCGGCGAGGAACTCGACGATCGCCGGGACGAAGCGCGGGTGGCGGACCACGCCGAGGTGGTCGCCCGGGAGCACCTCGAGCTGCGCGCCGGGGATCGCGGCGGCGAGCACGTCGGGGCGGTCGGCGAGGCCGTCGTCGCTGGCCACGAGGACGAGCGTCTCGGCGGTGATCGCGTCCAAGGCGATCGGCGCCTGGTGCATCGCCGCGGCCTGGCTCGCGAGCGCGGGAAGGTCGGCCTCGACCGACATCGCGAACGCGCGCCACGCCTGCCCGAGCGGATGCTCCACCTGCGCGGTGTGCTCGGCCCGCAGGGCCTGGACGAGGATGTCGGGCGGGAGCTGGCGGGTGTCGAGGCCACCGAGCTCGACGACGCCGGCGCCCACGCCGCCGAGGACCATCCGTCGCACGCGGGCGTCCTCGGAGGCGAGCAGCACGGCGATGATCGAACCCATCGAATAGCCGACGAGGTCGACCTCCTCGAGGCCGAGGTGGTCGAGCAGCTCGCGGGTGTCGAGGGCCATCCGTGCCTCGCCGTACCGCGAGGGATCGTCGGGGGTGTCGCTGTCGCCGTGGCCGCGGGCGTCGATGGTGAGGGTGCGGCGGTCGGCGTCGGCGAGGGCGTCGATCAGGCCGGGACCGCCGAAGTTCAGGAACCCGCTGACCGCGAAGCCGTGCTGCAGCACGACGGGCGGCTGCCCGGCCGGCGCCGAGTCGTCGAAGTCGTAGTGGATGGCGACGCCGTCGCTGGTCGTGAACCGGGCCATGCCCGCGAGTCTGCCAGCGCCGCGCGCGCGGACGCCGTTCGGCCGCTCGACGCGAGCAACCCCGAGGGCCCGGCGGCCGGGCTGCGAGGCCGGGTCAGCCGGTGGCGCCGGCGCCGGCGCAGGTCTTCGCGCCGATCTTCGTGGAGGCGTCGATGAACGGCTCGGCGGCCTTGAGGGCGTTGCCGTAGTCGGAGGCGCCGAGCGACTTGCCGGCCTTGGCCTTCGCGACCATCGCGTCGAAGGCGCCGGCGATCGTCCGCTGCCCGGCGACGAGCGCCTCCCAGTCGGTCTTCGCGGCGGCGTCCGGGGTGAGGGCGGCGAAGCTGTCGGCCTCCTGCTGCGAGATCGGGGCGATCTTCGAGAAGTACGTGGCGGAGGCATCGGTGTCGCGCGCGTCCGTCGGCGACGGGACCTTGGCGGCGTCCAGGCGGGCCTTCGCGCAGATGGCGTCGGCCTTGGTGGCGAGCTGCGCGCGGGTGAACGGACCGCCCGAGTCTGCGCCGTCCTTCGAGCCCCCGCAGGCGGCGACCCCGAGCGCGGTCGCGGAGACGAGGACGGCAAGCGTGGAGCGCGCGAACATCGCCGCATCCTCGCATCGCCTGGGGCGCGACGGTGCGGAGCAGGGTGGGGCGCCGCTCACCGCTCCCGCCGTCTCCGCGATGATGCGACCCCGATGCGCGTCTGGATCGACCTCACCAACAGCCCGCACGTGCTGGTGCTGCGGCCGGTGATCGAGGACCTGCGTGCGCGAGGGCACGAGGTCGAGGTCACCGCCCGCGACTTCGCCCAGACCGTCGCCCTCGCCGAGCGCCACGGCCTCGACGCGACCGTGATCGGCCGCCACCGCGGCGAACACAAGTCCGCGAAGGCGATCGGGCTCGCGAGCCGCTCGACCGCGCTGCTGCGGTGGGCCCGGGGCCGTCGGTTCGACGTCGCCCTCGGTCACGGCTCCAACGACATCACCGTCGCGGCGAAGCTCCTGCGCATCCCGAGCGCGACGATGTTCGACTACGAGTGGGCCACCGTGCAGCACACGATCAACTGCCGCCTCGCGCGGTCGGTGGTCGTCCCCGACGTCATCCCGCCCGAGCGCCTCGGCCGGTACGGCGCGATCGGCAAGATCCGCGCGTACGCGGGCCTGAAGGAGGAGTACTACCTCTCCGACCTCGACCCGGACCGCGCCGTGCTCACCGAGCTCGGCCTCGACGACCGTGAGCCGATCGTCGTGGTCCGCACCGCGCCCGAGGTCTCGCTCTACCACTCGCACGGCGGCGACGACCAGTTCGCCGCGGTGCTTCGGCGCGTCCAGGGCCGGCAGGCGGTCGTGCTCCCGAGGACGCCCGACCAGCGCGCCGAACTCGCGAAGGCGGGCGGGTTCATCGTGCCCGAGCAGGCGATCGACGCGCCGTCGCTCATCGCCTTCGCCGACCTCGTCGTGAGCGCCGGCGGCACGATGAACCGCGAGGCGGTCGCCCTCGGCACGCCGGTCTACACCACGTTCGCGGGCCGCCTCGGCGCCGTCGACGAGGCGCTCATCGCCGCCGGGCGCCTGCGCCGGCTGGAACGACCGGAGCAGGTCGTGGTGGAGAAGCGCGAGCGCGCCGCCGACGGCTCCTCGGCCGACCGGATCCGCCGCGATCCCGCGATCCTGACCGATCTGCTGCTCACCGCCGCGGCGTGAGCGACGTGGCGCGCCGGGGTCCGTCGCGCCGGCGGAGCGCCGCACCGGAAATCGGGCGCGCCTGGACGCCCGGCGCCACGCGACCGCGGTACGCCCGTAGAATCGGGCGTTGATGCGCCTGCGCCTTCGCTCCTTGCTCGTGCCCGTGCGGCGCCATGCGATCCCGCAGCTGATCATCGACGCGATCCTCGTCGGCGTCGCGTACTTCATCGCGTACCGGCTGCGGTTCGGCTTCTTCACCGAGCCGCTCCCGAAGCACTACCACCACCTCCTCGACCGCACGGCGGCGCCCGTGATCGCGCTCTCGCTGCTGAGCTTCGTGCTCTTCCGCGTGTACCTGCGGTCGGCGCGGTTCGCGTCCGTGCGCGACCTCGTCGCGATCATCGAGGGCTCGGTCGTGGCGGTCGGCGCGAGCGTCGCCTACGTCGCGATCGTGCGGCCCGTCTCGTACGTCCCCGACTTCGTCCTGCAGAGCAACCTGCCGCAGACCCCGTTCAACCTCGCGCGCAACGCCCGCCAGGCCTCGATCCCGATCTCGGTGATCGCGTACTTCCTGCTCCTGCTCCTCGTGCTCATCGGCGGCTCGCGCCTCGTCGCGCGCCTGTGGCACGAGCGCGGGTCGCTCAAGGGTGCGCACCGCCGCGGCGCCCGCACGGTCCTGATCGTCGGCGCCGGCGACGGCGGCCGCCTCGTGCTGCGCGAGATCACCCGCAACCCGGACCTCGGCCTGCGACCGGTCGGCTTCGTCGACGACGACCCCGTCAAGGACGGCCTGCGGATCGACGGCGTCCGCGTCCTCGGCACGACCTCCGAGCTCGCCCGCATCCTCGACGACGTCGAACCCGACGAGGTCACGATCGCGATCCCGTCGGCACCGGGCACCGTCCGCGCGCAGGTCGTGCGCGACTGCCGCTCGCGCGGGATCCCCGTCCGGACCCTGCCGACGGTGTTCGAGCTGCTCCAGGGCGGCGGCCGGTACGTGCAGCAGGTGCGTGAGGTCAAGGTCGAGGACATCCTCGGTCGCGCGCCCGTGAAGATGGAGCTCGACCGCGTCGGCACCTACCTCCGCGGCCAGACCGTCATGGTCACGGGCGCCGGCGGCTCGATCGGCTCGGAGCTGTGCCGCCAGATCGCGCGCGTCGGGCCGGCGAAGCTGATCCTCGTCGACCACGCCGAGGACAACCTCTTCGAGATCCACCGCGAGCTCGTCGGCGAGCGGCACGTGGGCGAGGACGTCGCGACCGCCGTCCTCGCGGACTGCCGCGAGGAGGACCGCATGCGCGAGGTCTTCGGCGACCACCACCCGACGGCCGTCTTCCACGCCGCCGCCTACAAGCACGTCGGTCTCATGGAGATGAACCCGGTCGAGGCGGTGCGCAACAACTCCCTCGCCACCCGCCTGGTCGCGCGGCTCGCCGGCGAGTGGGCCGTCGAGACCTTCGTGCTCATCTCGACCGACAAGGCCGTCGACCCGGCGACGGTGATGGGCGCCAGCAAGGCCCTCGCCGAGTGGGCCGTGGAGGCCGAGCAGCAGCGCTTCCCGCGCACGCGGTACGCCGCCGTGCGATTCGGCAACGTGCTCGGCTCCTCCGGCTCGGTCGTGCCGATCTTCCGGCGCCAGATCGCCCACGGCGGCCCGGTCACCGTCACCGATCCGGAGATGACCCGGTACTTCATGACGATCCCGGAGGCGGTCCAGCTCGTGATCCGCTCCGGCACGCTCGGCACCGGCGGCGACCTCTACGTGCTCGAGATGGGCGAGCCCGTGAAGATCATGGACCTCGCGCGCACGATGATCGAGCTGTCCGGGCTCGAGCCAGACAAGGACGTCGCCATCGAGGTCATCGGCCCGCGCCCCGGCGAGAAGATCCACGAGGAGCTCTTCGGCGCCCACGAGAAGAGCACGCCCACGAGCGCCGAGCGGATCCGCCGCGCCGATCGGCCCCAGGTGGCCGCGAGCGTGGTCGACGAGGCCTTCGACCGCATCAACCTCCTCGTGCTCGAGGGCGACGCCGCCGGCCTCGCCGCCGAGGTGTCCGCCCTCATCACGGCCGCGCGTGGCGACGGCGATCCGGACGACCCGACCACCGGTGACCCGGCCGGTGGCGGCGCCCCGGCGCCTGGCGCGCCCGGAGCAGCGGTGCTCCAGGGCAGCGCGCCGGTTCGGGGACCAGCGGAATCCTGAGCCGCGGGCCGACCCCACCCGACGGGGTCGCGCCACCGCCGCGCCCCGTAGGATGACCGCTCATGGTCACGGCCGCCCTCGTTTCCGACACCCTCCAGTCCATCGGAGCTGTCGGTGGACTCCTGTCGATCGTCGGCACGGGTCTCCTCATCCTCCTCGTCGCGTCGCAGTCGCGGCAGATCCGCGCGATGCGCGAATGGATCGAGCAGGAGCCGCAGCGTCAGGCCGAGACGGCCCAGCGCGTCATCGCCGAGGTGCAGCGCCGCATCGCCGCCGCGCGCGAGCGCCGCGAGGGCGTCGTCCCCGGCAGCGCCCCGGCCGTCTCTGCGGCCGGCGCGGCCGTCAAGCCCGCCCCCGGCACGCTCGGCGCCACGCCCGAGGCGCAGAAGATCGCCGCCGAGAAGGCCGCGCTCGCCGCCGGCGCCGACGCGACCTCGATCGCGCCGCCCGTGCCCACCAACCCGCTCGCGCCCGGTGGCGTGGAGCCGCCGCGTTTCGCCCCGCTCACGCCTGCCGGTGAGGCCGCGGTCGAGGGCGAGCCCGCCGTCGTCTCCGAGACGCTCGGCCAGGAGACGCAGGTCTCCGACGTCCTCCCGGACGACGACTTCCAGGTACCGGCCGTGCCCGCCGGCCGCGGCGACGACGCCCGCTACGGCGACGACCAGTTCGACCTCGAGGAGGAGCATCCGCGTGGCAACCGCCTGCTCTTCGGCGGCGGCATCGCGATCGTCGTGATCGGCATCATCCTGCTCGCCACGCAGCTCTTCGGCGGCGGTTCCAAGTCGCCGAGCACCGCGGATTCCGGCAGCGGCAGCAAGCCCGTCGCGACGCCCAAGCCGACGCCGAAGCCCGGCGCCACCACCGCGACGGCCCCGGCACGCTCGGATGTCCCCGTGCTCGTCTTCAACGCGACCACCACGACCGGCCTCGGCAAGAACAACTCGGACGCCCTCCAGGCCAAGGGCTACCAGATCGTCGGGCCCCCGCAGACGTGGTCCCCGTCGCTCACGTCGACGAGCATCATGTACCGCCCGAACTTCAAGGCCGCCGCCGTCGAGGTCGCCAAGGACCTCGGCTACAGCAGCAGCGTGGTCGCCCCGATCGACGCGAACACGAGCGCGCAGGCCGGGCAGGCCGCGAAGGTCGTCGTGAAGGCCGTCCGCAACCCGGCCGGCACCACGCCCGCGGGGACGACGACCGGGTGATCCCGTCGCCGTGAGCTCTGCTCGCCGGTCGCCCGTCGACCTCCCGGGAGCGCGCACCGCGGCCGTGTCGTTCGCGGTGGTGATCGTGGCCACCGCGCTGTCGTTCGCGCTCGCGCAGCGGCTCAAGCGCGCGCCTCCGCTCATCAACACGAAGTCCGTCAAGGCGCGCACGCTCTTCTCGCCGAAGCTCGACGCCGGCGTGGTCCGGGCCCGCTTCAGCTTCACGCTGACCAAGCCCGACACCATCACGATGGTCGTCACGAACCTCGCCGGCGGCGTGGTCCGCACCCTGCGCCGCGACCAGACCGTCGATCGGTACACCCCGATCTCCGGCACCTGGAACGGCGCCGACGACCACGGCAAGCTCCTCCCGGACGGCCGCTACCGCATCAAGATCGAGCTCGAGAAGGCCGGTCGGGCCGTCCTCCTCCCGAAGACCTTCACGCTCGACACCACCCCGCCGGACCCCAAGCTCCTCTCGATCGGACCGGAGAAGACGGGCACCACCACGCGCCCCGAACTGCTGCCACGCGTCGACGGCAAGCCGATCCACGTGCGCTTCCGTGCCGCGGGCCGGTCGCTCGGCATCAGCGTGATCCGCACCGATCTCACGCGCCCGCGCACGATCCTCGACGTCCCGATCCAGGCGGGCCAGACCACCTGGGACTGGGACGGCACCGTGAAGGGCCGCCGCGTCGCACAGGGCACGTACCTCGTGGCGGTGCACGCGAAGGACCTCGTCGGCAACGAGGGCTGGTCGACCGGCAGCGCTGATCCCGTGGCGCCGTTCGGCGCGCAGTTCGAGGGCCAGGGCGGCGTGACCGTCCGCTACCTCGCCGCGCAGTCGTCGCAGGTCCCGGTGACCGCCGGCGATCGTGCCGCGGTCGGCGTGATCTCGGTCGGCAAGCAGTACCGCTGGTCGATCCGCCGCGTCGGCGAGACGCGCCCGCGCTCCCGCGGCAAGAGCCGCAACCCGGTCCTGCAGCCGAAGACGCCCGGCGGCCCGAGCGGCCTCAACGTGCTGACCGTGGCCACGAAGGACCGCGAGGCCCAGTCGCTCGTCATCACGAACGGCAAGCACGCCGAGCCCGTCCTCGTGGTGATCCCGATGGGGTCGCTGATCGGCGCGGAGATGGTCGACGACAACGGCGACGGCTCGCCGGACACCCTCGGGCGTGGCGTCACCGTGCAGACGGCCCGCGTGCCGGTCGAAGGCGAGCTCCCGGCCGACGTGTCCCGGGACATCGCTCCGCTGCTCCTCGCGCTCGACCGCAAGGACCGCCGCTACGACCTCACCACCGACCTCGCCCTCGCGCGCGGCGTGGGGCCGAAGCTCGCCGGCCACAAGGGTGTGGTGCTCGCGGGCCAGGCCACCTACTTCGACCTCAAGGCGCAGAAGCAGCTCGTGCAGTGGGTCCGCAGCGGCGGACGCCTCTGGGTCGCCGAGCCGGGCTCGCTGCTGCGCTCGGCCACCTACGGCGCCGCGGCGATCACCTCGCCGACGCAGCCCGCGCGCCTGGATCCGTTCGGGTTCGAGCTCGGGCCGCTGCAGTCCGTGTCGAGCGTGCAGGTCGCCTCCGACAACGGCGGCCTGCTCGCCGGCACCGACGGCAAGTTCGAGGGTCCGCTCACCGTCGAACCGATCCTGCGCATCCCGACCGGCGCGACGCGCCTCGCCGAGGCGACCACGCCCGGCGGCGGCCAGGCGGTGCTCGACGCGGTCCGCATCGAGCGCGGCGCCGTGATCCGCTCCGGCATCGCGGGGCTCGGCGCGCACTCGCTGCGCGACGCCGACTCCCGCGAGTTCCTGCGGCGCGTGTGGGGCTTCCTGAAGGGCGGATGATCGCGATGTCCCTCGTCGACCTCCCCTCGCTGGCCGGTGCCGGCTCCGCCGCGACGCACGCGCTGCCGACGGCGGCCGTGATCGCCGCGCCGATCCGCGACCTCACCTCGGTGCTGCTCGCCGCGCTCGTGGCGATCGCCCTGATCGCCCGCGCGCCCGCCGCCCGCTGGACCGCCATCATCGCCGCGCTCCTCATCGACCCGCTGCTCCTCGCGGGCACGGTGCTCGAGGACGACCGCGTCAACCGCATCCTCGACCATCCGGCCCTGCTCGGCGCCGGGGCGGTGGCGGGGCTCGTCGCGCTCGTGGTCGCCGTGGGGGTGCTCTCGCGGTGGCCGAAGATCCTGCCCGCGCTCATCGCGATCGCGATCCCGCTGCGGCTCCCGATCACGCTCGGCGGCGACTCGGTGAACCTGCTCCTGCCGCTCTACGGGCTCATCGGCGCCGGGGCGATCGCCTTCGCCGTGCGGGCGCGCGCCCGCGGCCGTGAGCGCGCGGACTCCTGGGACCTGCGCAGCGGTCCGCCGCCCCGCCAGGTCATCACCGACGCCTGGACCGCCCGCTCGCTCAGCGGTGCCGCGGCGCTCGTGCCGATGTTCCTCGCAGCGTCGGTGGCGGTCTACGCACTGCGGATCCCGTTCTCGCTCGACCCGGACCGCGGCGTCCAGGACCTCTGCTTCTTCCTCGTGCCGTTCGCGGCCATGTACGTCGTCCTGCGCGAGGTCGAGTGGGACCGCCCGCAGCTGATCCGCGTGGCGATCGCGATCGCGGTGCTCGGGCTCGTGGCGGTGGCGCTCGGCGACTACGAGTTCCAGACCGGGAACGTCCTCTGGCACCAGAACATCGTCGACGAGTCCACGCTCAACTCGACGGTCCGCGTGAACTCGCTCTTCTTCGACCCGAACATCTACGGGCGCTTCCTCATGGTGATCCTCATCGGCGTGCTCGCGCTGCTGGCGTGGGGTGCGCGCGGGATGCGGATCGTGTGGCTCGCCGTGCTGTTCGTCCTCCTCTGGACGGGCATGTTCGTCACGTACTCGCAGTCGTCGATGCTCGGGCTGCTCGTGGCGGCGATCGTGCTGCTCGGGCTGCGGTTCGGCCGGGCGCAGGCCGCCGCGGCGACCGCCACCCTCGTCGTCGCGGGGCTCTTCGCGATCTTCGCCCTGGGCGGCGTCCTCCACATCCACGTGGGGTCGTCGGAGGGATTCGACAACTCGACCGCCGGCCGCGGCGACCTCATCAAGGGTGGCGTGCAGCTCTTCGAGAAGAAGCCGGTCTTCGGCTGGGGCGCCGGCGCGTACCGCAAGGCCTACCGCCAGGACACGAAGGTCTCCACCGCGGGCGCCGTCGCGGCCTCCCACACGATCCCGATCACGATCGCCGCCGAGGAGGGCGTCGTGGGGCTCGTCGTCTACATCGGCCTCATCGTGACGGCGATCGTCGCGCTGCTCCGGCGGGCCCGCGAGCAGGTGGCGCGCGCGGCGATCGCGGCCGCCTTCGTCGCGCTCGTGCTCCACTCCTGGCTCTACGCCGCGTTCCTCGAGGATCCGTTCACGTGGGCGCTGCTCGCCGTCGGACTCAGCCTCGGAGCCGAGGCGCTCGCGGGGCGGGACGCGGCCGCCGAGGCCAGGGCCGGCGCGCTCGTCGGCACCCTCGCCGAGGTCGTCGACGCCCAGCGCACCGCCGACGACGAGAGCCAGGCCGGCGTCGTCGTCTCCGCCGCCGCAGCCGAGCAGGTGACCGGCACCCCGGCTCGCCCGCACACCCCGCACGACATCACCGGCCCGGTCACGCTCGTCGACGTCGGCGAGGGCGCTGGTCCCGGCGCGGCGATCGGCGAGTCCGGCCGCGCGCCGGGTGAGCCCGACGGTGGCCACGGCGCCGGCGCGCCGCCGGCCGCCCGGCAGGCGTCCGTGC
>JAVHXX010000076.1 GCA_031119595.1 Patulibacter sp.
GCCCGGCGTCGACGACGACCCCCGTCGCGACCTCGCCGCAGAAGGTCGACCATCTCCCGGCCGGCAACGTCGTCGTCGAGTTCAGCGCGCCCGCCGACGGCGTCCGCGTCGACCAGCTCGCGGAGGAGCTCGGGGCGATCGACACGAAGGAGACGCGTGCTGCCGGCCAGGCGCTCGTGAGCAAGAAGGTCGACACCTCCGGGATCGTCGCCCGCTCGGTCAACGGGGACCTCGTCCTCCCCGACGCCACCGACCCCCGCCTCGCCAACTTCATCCGCCAGAACCTCGGCAGGACCACGCCATGAGCCTCGACGTCATCCGCCTCGCGCTCTGCCAGATCGACTCGGTCGTGGGCGACGTCGACGGCAACACCGAACGGATCGCCGCCGCGATGCACGAGGCCGCGGCCGCCGGCGCGCGGATCGCGCTCTTCCCGGAGCTCGCGATCTCCGGCTACCCCCCGGAGGACCTCCTTCTCCGTGAGCGGTTCCTCGCGACCTGCCGCGACGCCGTCGGCGACCTCGCCGCCGAGGCACCGGAGGGCCTGGTCGCCGTCGTCGGCTGGCCCGAGCGCGACCAGGACGTCTACAACGCCGCGGCCGTCCTCGCCGACGGGGACATCGTCGCGAGCTACCGCAAGATCCACCTCCCGAACTACGGCGTGTTCGACGAGCTCCGGTACTTCCAGGAGGGCGCGGGTCCTGCGACCTTCGCCCTCGACGGTCACCGCATCGGCCTCACGATCTGCGAGGACATCTGGCAGCCCTCGGATCCGCTCGAGAGCGAGGCGCTCTCCGGCGCCCGGCTGATCCTGAACCTCTCCGCGTCGCCCTACGACCTCGGGAAGGGCGAACGCCGCGAGCGCATGCTCGCGACCCGGGCCCGCGACAACCAGGCCGCCATCGCGTACTGCGGCCTCGTCGGCGGGCAGGACGAGCTCGTCTTCGACGGGCGCTCCGCGGTCCTCGGCCACGACGGCGAGGTGCTCGCCCGCGCGAAGGAGTTCGAGGATGATCTCCTCATCTGCGACATCGACCTCGAGGTGATCGGCGCCGCGCGCCTCCGCGACACGCGCCGCCGCCGACCGGCACGCATCGCTCAGGTGGAGGTCCCGGTCCTGGCCGCCGTGGAGAGCACCGTCCGCGCGTCCGACGCCGACGAGACCGCCGACGAACCCTCGCTGCTGCTCGACGCCGCGACCGATGCCGGCGACGGTCCGATCGCCGCGCTGCGCGGTGGGCGCGTCGAGGCTCCGCTGGGCCGCGTCGCCGAGGCCTACGCCGCGCTCGTCCTCGGCCTCCGGGACTACGTCCGCAAGAACGGCTTCCAGCACGTGGTCATCGGCCTCTCGGGCGGGATCGACTCGACCCTCGTCGCGCTGCTCGCCGTGGATGCGCTCGGCAAGGACGCCGTCACCGGTGTGACGATGCCGTCGCGGTACACGTCCGAGGGGACCCGCGGCGATGCCCACGACTTCGCCGCCCGGCTCGGGATCCCGATCCACGAGATCGCGATCGAGGGCCCGTTCAAGGCGTTCGAGGAGGCCCTCGCCCCCACGTTCGAGGGGCGCGCCCCGGACCTCACCGAGGAGAACCTCCAGGCCCGCGTGCGCGGCACGCTCCTCATGGGTCTCTCCAACAAGTTCGGGTGGCTCGTGCTGACCACCGCGAACAAGTCCGAGACGTCCGTCGGGTACTCGACGCTCTACGGCGACATGGCCGGAGGCTTCGCGCCGCTCAAGGACACGCCGAAGATGCTCGTGTTCGAGCTCTCGGCGTGGCGGTCCACGCGTGACGGCGACGAGCTCGTGCCGCCGGAGGTCCTCACGCGCCCACCGTCCGCCGAGCTCCGCCCCGACCAGAAGGACGCCGACAGCCTCCCGCCCTACGAGATCCTCGACGCGATCATCGTCGGGTACGTGGAGCGCGACCTCTCCCGCGACCAGCTCGTCGCGTCCGGGCTCCCGGCCGAGCACGTCGACCGAGCCCTGGCCCTGATCGACCGAGCCGAATACAAGCGCCGCCAGGGTCCGCCGGGCATCCGGCTCACGAGCCGCGCCCTGTCCCGTGACCGGCGCGTGCCGATCACGAACCGGTTCCCGCCCGGCTGAGGACGGGCCCCGCCGCCGCCGGGTCGGAGGCAGCCGCTAGTTGGTGGCGGCTTTGAGGCGGTGGCCGTCGGCCGAGGCGACGACGGTCCCGACGAGCCCGGTCCATTTGATGGTCCACGCCGGCGCGTCACCGAAGAGCGCACTCTGGGCTCCCGGCGTGACGGGCGTGTGGCTGAGGTACAGCGTCCCGGGCGTCACGCCGCCCGCACGGTGCACGGCGCGCAGCAACTTCATCGGGACGCGCGCGTCGATGTCCGACGGCGCGAGCGGGAGCAGTTCGCGAAGCGCGTCGCCCGACCCCTGCGGCGGCACCTGCGGATGGAGGTCCTTCTTGGTGGCGACGTATCGCGCTCCCGTGGTGTTCCCGACGAGACTCACGAGGGTGCCGTCGGACTGGACCCGCAGCGTGAGGATCTCTTCGCTCCCGCGGAGCGCCCGGCGCACGAGCGCCAGCTGGTGGCGGAATCGCGCGGGTGCGACCTCGCGGGCGTCGATCGTCTTCGCATCGTCTTCGATGACCGGGCTGATCGCCGGCTTGGGCACCGCCGCAGCCCACCCGGTCGCGGCCTCGGTCCCGGGAGTACCCGCCGGACTCGTCGCGGCCGACGGCGTCGACACCGATGGCGCGACGGCCGTGCCGGTGCTCCCGCCGTCGTCACCCGCGAACGCCAGCTTCCACACCACGAGGGCGAGGAGCACGAGCGCCGCCGCCGCGAGGAGGACACGACTCACCCGCCGCGCCCGGATCGGAGACGGGACGTTTCCCATACCCCGGTCATCGGACCGGCCCGATCCCGCCTTGAGCGTCCTGGCGCTCAGTCCTTCGGGCCGACCGGTGCCGGCCGCAGCGCGATCGTCACCCGGGAGGTCGCGCACAGCCGGCCCTGCGGATCGCGGTGGTCGACGTCCCACAGCTGCGTGGTACGGCCACCGTGGATCCGGGTCGCCACGGAACTGAGGATGCCGTCGCCGACGAACGGCCGCACGAAGGCGGTGTTGTTCGAGATGCCGACCGCGCTGCCGCCGGTCTCGATGGCCGTGAGCATCCCGCCGATCGAGGCCGCGGACTCCGCGACACAGGCATAGACGCCGCCGTGGACCAGGGCGAACGGCTGCTTGTGCCGGTCGTCGATCTGCGTCTCGGCGCGCACCTCCTCCTTCGTCGCACTCACGTATTCGACGCCGAGCGTGCCGTCGAGGGTGTTCTCGATCGGGAGCAGCGACGGCAGGACGTCGTCGCCGTCCTTCGTGGTCAGGCGAAACGGTGCGGTGGGCTCTGGCATGCAGCGCACGGTAGTCCGCATCGCTAGCCTTTGACGGCCGATGGCCGCACTCGCCGATCTCCAGCCCGACCGCCGCGCGGTCCTCAAGCTCCTGATCGGCCGCGGCCGCGGCTACGACCAGATCGCCGAGCTGTTGCAGCTCCCGGAACTCGTCGTGCGGCGCCGCGCCCACGACGCCATCACCGAGCTCGCCGGCGGCAAGGGCGACATCGACGACGCCCAGCGCGCCCTCCTCTGCGACTACCTCGTCGGCGAGCTTCCCGCGAGCCGCCGCGCCGAGGCCCGCAAGCTCCTCGCCGACGATGCCGGCGCCCGCCGCTTCGCCCGCGGCGCCGCGGCGCGCCTGTCCGGCATCGAGGGCGCCCAGCTCCCCGAGCTGCCCGCCGAGGACGAGGAGGTCGCCGAAGCCCTCGACGCACTCGACGCCCGCCGTGAGCGCAAGGTCGAGCTGGAGACGTCCTCACGCCGCGGCGGCTGGTTCATCATCGGCGGGATCGCGATCGTGATCGTCGTCGCCGTGGTGCTCGCCTCCGTCGTCTTCACGAGCTCCAGCGACGATTCGACGAACACCGTCCAGGGCAACGACCCGAGCACCTCCGCCCCCGCGGCGACCACCGGCAACACGCTCGTCGCGGAGCTCGCCACGCCGAGCGGCGGTGGCGCTGCCAAGGGCCAGGCCGCACTCAAGCCGAATTCGACCGGCGCCACGATCCTCGCCCTGCATGCCACGGGCCTCTCGCCCACGAAGCGTCTCGACGACGGCCGCTTCACGGCGTTCGCCTTCTGGCTCGAGGGTCCGAGCGGCGTCGAGCCGTTGCGTCTCGGGTTCTACGACCCCACCACCCAGTCCGACGGCACCGCCGCCTCCGACGGCACCATCGACCTCGGCATCACCCTCGACGGCACCAAGACCCCGGCCGTCACGACCGCGACGCTCGCGAAGTACACGAAGATCGTGATCACCCGCGAGATCCTCACGTCGACGAAGGACCTCCCCACGGCTCCGGGCAACGAGGTCCTCGTCGGCACGCTCGCGAGCCTCGGCTAGCCGCCGAGCGTGCCGCGCGTCCCGCGCGGCGGCACCCCGCCCGTCGCGTCAGCGGGAGACCCGCAGCCCCGCCGGGCGGCGGATCGTCGACACGACATAGAGCACGGCACCGAACGCCATGTAGGCGCCGAGCCGAGCAAGGTCGGCGTCCTCCATGCCGGCCGCCGACAGGAACCCGATGCCGGCAACCGTGGAGAGGCCACCGCTGATCAGCATCGTCCATTGGCCGCCAGCAGCGCGGCGCCGGACGACGGCGACGCCGAATTGGATCGCCCCCGACGCCGCTGCCCAGATCCCGAACGCCGCCAGCGCTGCGCCGGCATGGCCGGCGAAGGCCGCGACCGCGATGGCCACGGCCGCCACCGCGCTGATCCCGGCATTGACGCGCAGCACCCGCGCCATCGACGTCGCCGACGCGGCCGTGATGGTCGACGCGACGACGTCGATGAGCGGATACGTCGCGAGCAGGATCGCCGCGACGACGGGCATGTCGGTGTGCGTGGTCGGCACGCGATCCCCGACCGCGGCGACGAAGGCCACAGCCCAGACGACGGCCGCCAGCGCGCGGTATGCCGTGACGCGGCCTTCGCCGGTGACCGTGCGCGTGGTCTGCGTCGTGCGATGTGGTGTGGCATTCGGGAGCGGCGACATGGAGGTCCTTTCAAAACAGAGAGAGCGATCGCTCTCTCAAGGTCAGGACCACAGCAAACCCGGTGGGAGCTGTCCTGTCAAGAGCGATCGCTCTTTCTCTACGATGGAAGGCATGACGAGCCCCTCACGCAGTCGCACCGAGAAGCCGTCCCCCGCGAGGGAGCGCCTCCTCACCACCGCCTCCAGCCTGTTCTACGCCGAGGGCATCGGCAGCGTCGGTGTCGGTCGCATCGTCGACGAGGGCCACGTGACGCTCGCCACCCTCTACCGTCATTTCCCTTCCAAACAGGACCTCGTCGTCGCGTACCTCCAGCGGGTGCACGACCTCATCGCCTCCCGGCTCGATGCTGCCGCGTCGACGTCGAGCGGCCGCGATCTCGTGCTCTCGATCGCGGACGGCGTCACCGAAGAACTCGCCCTCCCAGGGTTCCGTGGATGCGCGTTCCTCAACGCCGCATCGGAATACGAGGACGCCGCCAGCCCCGTGCGACGGGTCATCGCCGAGCACCGCGGGTGGTACTACGAACTCGTCCGACGCGCGCTCGACGAGGCCGGGCATCCGCTCCCGGGCAGCGCCGCGCGTCACTTCGTCCTCATCCGCGACGGCGCGATGTGCGCGGCCTACCTCGAGGACGACGGTGCAGCCGCCCGCGCGTTCCGTCGCGGCGTCGAGGGCCTGCTGCTCTCGATCGACCAGGAGCGCCATGTCGCCCCGGACCCGGACGACGACCTGCAGCAGTCCGCCGCCGCGCGCTGACGGCCGGGGGCCGTCCCGGGCGGACTGTGCCCGCCGCGGAAGCCGGTCGGCGGCCGAGCGCCCGGTTACTCGGTGAAGCGGCGCAGGTCGCGCACGAGCAGCAGATGCGACAGTCGCGAGACGGTGACCGCGAGGTCGTCGAGCACGTCGACGGCCTCCTTGCGGCGGTCCGGATTGCGGGACTGCAGCGACGGGCCGAGCAGCTGCTGCAGCAGCCCGGCCTCGCGGTCGGCAGACGAGCGGAACGTGCGAAGGTGGCGCGCACCGATCCCGTACTTGGCGAGCGATGCGGCGACGAGGATGATCTCGCGCTCGGCGTCGTCGTAGACCACGCCGCCGCTGTCGGACTTGCCGGTGATCAGACCGAAGTCGACGAGTTCCTTGAGGAGCTTCTCGTCGGCGCCGGCCTCGTTCAGGACGTCGGCCTGGTGGTGGAACGACCCGCGTGACAGCACGGAGACGTTGGCGGTGCGCTGCTGCGGCTCCGGACGCGGCTCGGCACCGGGCGTGTCCGGTTCGCGGCGCGGCTGGTCGACGGGACTGTCCCGCTGACCGCGCCCGGCGGCGAGCTCCTGGCGGATGACCCGCAGCGGGAGGAACTCGTCGCGCTGCATGCGAAGGATCGAGCGCAGGCGGTCGATGTCGGCCTGGGCGTAGAGGCGGTACCCGCCCGAGGTGCGCTGCGGCGTGATCAGCCGCTGGTCCTCGAGGTACCGGATCTTGGAGATGGAGATGTCAGGAAATTCCTGACGGAGCGTCTGGCAGACGGCGCCGATCGTGGCCCCGCGTCCACGCGGGCCGTCGGTTCGGGAGGGTCGCTCCCCGGCGGTGCCGTCTTCCTCGGTGCTGGGACGCGTCATCAGCCGCTCAGGAAGGTGAGCTTGTACTTGCCGATCTGGAGCTCGTCGCCGTCTTCCAGACGGTGCGAGTCGATGCGGCGACGGTTCACGTAGGTGCCGTTGAGGGAACCGAGGTCCTCGAGCCAGTACGCGGAGCTGCGCTGCAGCACGCGGGCGTGGTCGCGGGAGACGGTCACGTCGTCGAGGAAGAGACCGGCATCCGGACGACGTCCGATGGTGAGGCGCTCGTCGGTGATCGCGACGGACTCGCCGACGCGGCCACCACCGGAACGGATGACGATGGCGGCACCGGTCGACGCCACGACGGCGTCGAGGTCGACCGGGACGAATTCGCCCGTTTCGTCGTCGACCCGGTATGCGGGGTCGCGGTGGTGATCGGGGTCACCGACGAACGCACCGCACTTCTGGCAGTAGTTCGCACCTTCCGCGTTGACGAACCCGCAGTCCGGGCAGTGGCGCGCCACCGCAGGACTCGCTAGCTCGTCGGTGCGGTGTCGCCGTCGTCCGGCAGGTCCACGCGGCCGGCGAGGATGTCCGTCAGGCGGGCGACGTCGTCGCCGGTGAGGATGTCGTCGCCACGCTCGTGCTTCTTGCGGAGTCGGTTGACGAGCTCTGCACGAAGGATGTCGATCTTGCCGTGCAGGATGCGACGGCGGTAGGAGATCTCGACTTCTTCGTCGGTGAGCTGATGGATGAGGTCCTTCAGCTCCTGATCGGAGAGAGAACCGAGGTCGGGGAACGTGTCCATGCTGGTACGGCAGGCTCCGGTCGGGAGATCCGAACCATAACCACTTCTCCGGCGTGACCACCCCCACGCAAGCGACCGTTCGACCGTGCGTCGCACAAGTCGAGCCCTCAACCTGACCTTCAGCCCCGGAAATCACGTGTTTCCAGGGTTTCATGAACCCGGTCGGAAACGTTGAGCAGCGCTCAGGATTTCTTCGCGGCGATGGCCGGACGGGCAAAGGTGGCCCGCGCGTAGAGCACGCTCGCGACGTACGACATGGCGACGCCGACCACGAGGAGCACCCTCGCGAGCCCCTCCACGCCGGCCACGGAGAAGAACAGCGCCGACATCGTCGGCCACACGCCGAGCCGTCCGACCCAGTTGATCGTGAGCGCTCCACGGCGGCGCAGCGCGACCCGCCCGAGCGCGAGCATCACGACCTCGCGGGCGAGC
Organism: Patulibacter sp.; assembly: GCA_031119595.1. Taxonomy (GTDB): domain Bacteria; phylum Actinomycetota; class Thermoleophilia; order Solirubrobacterales; family Solirubrobacteraceae; genus JAGIBJ01. The sequence goes on from JAVHXX010000076.1 coordinate 7,890, forward strand.
AGGAGCCCCAGGACCGTGCGGGGCAGCAGGTCGAAGTGCCACGCCACCCCCGCCCCGGCGATGATCATCAGGCGGTCGATGATCGGATCCATGAGCGCCCCGAGGCGGCTGTACTGCCCCGTCAGCCGCGCGACGATCCCGTCGAGGTAGTCCCCCCAGGCGACGAGTCCGTAGAGCACCGCCGCCGTCGTCGAGTGGCCGTCGCCGGAGTCGAGCGCGAACACGAGGTAGAAGGCCAGCATCACCAGCCGGATGTAGCCGACGAGATTCGGCAGCGTCAGCGGACGCAGCGGACTCCCGGGCAGCGTGGAGGGCGGCGGTGGCGCCGAACGGTCCATGCCGAGGAGCCGCTTCCAGCGGCTTCCCTGGCCGGCCGGGGTCATGGCGCGCTGGCGAGGTGCGCGCGCACGGCGGGCACGGGATCCGCGAGGGAGACGGCGTCGAGATCGACGCTACCGCGACGCAGCTGCGCCTCGGCCTCGCCGCGTTCGAGGGTGCGCCGGCCGATGACGAGCCGCAGCGGCGCACCGATGAGTTCGGCGTCGGCGAGCTTCGCGCCCGCTCCACCGGAGCGGTCGTCGAGGATGACCTCGAAGCCGGCCTCGCTGAGTGTGGTGGCGAGCTTCTCGGCCGCCTCGGCCTCTTCGCTCCCCGGCTTCCCGAGGCCGGCGACATGGACCTGCCACGGCGCGATCGCCGCAGGCCAGGCGATGCCGCGTTCGTCGCCGAACTGCTCGGCGCTGGCAGCGACGATGCGGGCCGGACCGATGCCGTAGGAGCCCATCACGATCGAGTGGCGGGCGCCGTCCTCGTCGAGGAAGGTGGCGCCGAGCGCGTCGGAGTAGCGCGTGCCGAGCTTGAAGATGTTGCCGATCTCGATGGCCGGCACGATCTCGACGGGCTTGCCGTCGATGGTGTCGGTCGGCTTCGCGAGACGCACGTCCGCGCGCTGCGCCGTGAAGTCGCGGCCGTGCTGCACGCCCTTCAGATGCTCGTCCGGACGGTTCGCCCCGACGATCACCTCGACATCCTCGACGGCGCGGTCGAGGAGGACCTTCGTCGACGGGTCGACCATGCCGACCGGACCGAGGAAGCCGGCGGGGCCGATCGCCTTGGCGATCTCCGCGTCGTTCGCGGGACGGACCTTCCCACCGAGGGCATTCTCGAGCTTGGTATCCTGGACGGAGTCGTCGCCACGGACGAGCACGAGCACGAGCCCCTCCGGACCGACGACGACGACGGCCTTCAGCAGCGCGCTGGCGTGGACGCCGAGCTGCGCGGCGACCTCGTCGATCGTCTTCGCCGCGGGCGTCGACACGGCCTCGGGCGCGCCGACCGGATCGGCGTACTGCGCGGGCTCGGGCGTGGTGCTGGCCACCTCGACGTTCGCGGAGTACCCGTCGGCGAGGACGATCTCGTCCTCGCCCGCAGCGCAGGGCGCCATGTACTCGTGCGCGCCGGCGCCGCCCATCATGCCGACGTCGGATTCGACCCGGTACCACTGCAGGCCACAGCGGTCGTAGATGCGTGCGTACGCGACGGTCTGCTGGGCGTAGCTCTCGTCGAGGCCGGCCTCGTCGCGGTCGAACGAGTACGCGTCCTTCATGACGAACTCGCGGGTGCGCAGGATGCCCGCGCGCGGGCGGGCTTCGTCGCGCTCCTTGAGCTGCACCTGGTAGAGCGTGAACGGGAGTTCGCGATACGAACGCACCAGCTGGGCGACGTGGTGGGTCATCGCCTCCTCGTGCGTGAGCGCGAGGACCATCGGGCTGCCCTTGCGGTCCTCGAGCTTGAAGAGCTCGTTGATGTGGTCGCGGCCCGTCTTCTCCCACAGCTCGCGCGGCTGCAGGACGGGCATCGAGACCTCCTGCGCACCGGACAGGTCCATCTCCTCGCGGATGATCGCGATGACCTTCTGGTGGATCCTCCAACCCGCCGGCAACCAGCTCCACAGGCCGGACCCGAGCTGGCGGACCAGCCCGGCGCGGACCATCAGCTGATGCGACAGCGCCTCGGCGTCGGCCGGGGGCTGCTTCTCAGTCGGCAGGAGCAGCTGCGAGAGGCGATGCACGCCCGGAAATCTAGCTGCCGAGCGGGCGGCACGGCGCTCCGGGCCACCCGCGCGAGGCCGGATCCTCGGTGACCGGGGCATCGTGGCGCTTCCGTCATAGACTGCGAATCGTCCGCCCCTCCATCCCAGACCGAGGAGCCCGCAAAATGGCTTACGAAGTTCCTGCTCTCCCCTACGCCTACGACGCGCTCGAGCCGCACATCGACAAGGCGACGATGGAGTTCCATCACGACAAGCACCACCAGGCGTACGTCGACAAGGCCAACGCCGCCCTCGAGGGCACCGAGTGGGCCGACAAGCCGATCGAGGAGGTCGTGGCGAACCTCTCCTCGCTGCCCGCCGACAAGCAGGGCCCGGTCCGCAACAACGGTGGCGGTCACTACAACCACTCGCTCTTCTGGGAGTCGCTCAGCCCGGACGGCGGCGAGCCGACCGGCGACCTCGCCGACGCGATCACCGCGAAGTTCGGCTCGGTCGACGCCTTCAAGGAGCAGTTCGAGGCAGCCGGCGTGAACCAGTTCGGTTCCGGCTGGGCCTGGCTCGTCCTCGACGGTGGCGAGCTCGCCATCACGAGCACCGCCAACCAGGATTCGCCCCTCACCGACGGCAAGACGCCGCTCCTCGGCAACGACGTCTGGGAGCACGCGTACTACCTGAACTACCAGAACAAGCGCCCGGCCTACCTGAAGGCGTTCTGGAACGTCGTCAACTGGGACAAGGTCGCGGAGCGTTACGCGGCCGCCAAGTAGCCACGGTTGCACGCGGCGCCCTGCGCCGCGCACGGACTCCGAAGGGCCGCCATGTGCGGCCCTTCGCCGTTCTCGGGACGTCCCACTATCGTCGGAGGCGAGTCGGCGCCCGGCACCCTTCGGGGTCGCGCGGCGCCCGCCCTGCTCCCGATCCAGGATCCGCTCTCATGGCGTTCAAGTCCCTCTATGCAGCCAAGGCCACCGTCACGGGCGGCCGCGACGGAGCCGGCAAGACCGACGACGGCAAGGTCGACGTCGCGTTCGACCTCCCGGAGGGGCTCGGCGGCCAGGGCGGCCCGGGGACCAACCCGGAGCAGCTCTTCGCCCTCGGCTACGCCGCCTGCTTCGAGGGCGCCATCGCGGGCGTCGCCCGCGCGGAGACGCTCGACGCAACCGACGTGTCGATCCACTCGACCGTCGAGATCGGCAAGACCTCCGACGGCCTCGGCCTGCAGGCCACGCTCGACGTGACCCTGCCCCGCCTCGACGACGACACCGCCGCGCAGCTCGTCGGCAAGGCGCACCAGGTGTGCCCGTACTCGAAGGCCACGCGAGGCAACATCGAGGTCACGCTCATCGCCAACGGCAAGACGCTCGTCGGCTGAGCCACACCTCCACGACCTTCCCTGGGTGGGGAATGCGGGCCGTGCTGGGACGTCTCGTCCCGGCGCGGCCTGCTGGCGTTCCGGGCTGCGCACGGCGCGTGGCGCCGCGTGCGCGAGCCTCGGCCGTCAGCGGTTGAAGCGGCGACCCGCGGTCGGCGAGCTGGCCTCGTCGACCTTCGCGCCACCGGTGACCACGAGCTTGTCGAAGAGATCCTCGCCGCCGCCCGAGGCCTTGTTCTTCTCGAGCTCGATCGCGGCGAGGCGCTCGGGCGTCATCGCGGAGAGGTCCTCGTTCTCGGCGAGCCACTGGCGCGCCTCCTCGGCCGCAGCGGCATCCCGGACGACGGTCTTGTCGGACTCGTAGTACCGGTCGATCTCGGCGAAGAGCTCCTCAACGAGGCGGTCGGTCGGGACCTTCTTGAGCGGCTCGCCCTTCGAGAAGATCATGCCCGCGTCCTTGGCGCCCGTGATGCCGAAGTCGGCGTGGCGCGCCTCTCCGATCCCGTTGACGGCGCACCCGAGGATCGAGACCTCGATCGGGTCGGGGTAGGCCTGCAGGCGCTGCTCGACCTCGGTGACGACGGAGTCCATGTCGAACTGGAGCCGGCCACACGTGGGGCAGGCGATCAGCACGGGGCCGCGGTCGCGGAGCTTGAGCGCCTTGAGGATCTCCCAGGCGACCTTGACCTCCTCCTCCGCGTGGAACGTGGAGAGGCTGATGCGGATCGTGTCGCCGATGCCGTCGGCAAGGAGCGTGCCCAGGCCGACCGCGCTCTTGATCGAGCCGGTCCACTTGGGGCCGGCCTCGGTGACGCCGAGGTGCAGCGGG